>CAMWQA010000026.1 GCA_947176265.1 uncultured Clostridia bacterium
CAATAATAGGAGCAATTGTGTTTATAAGTAAAGCAAAAAAATCTTCATCATCTATATATTTGTATAGTAAAAAATTAGCAGATAGCAAGTCTCCAAGAAGACTAGTTGAAATTGATCTTTATAACCAACGCCAAGAAGTAAAAAAATATGAAACGAATATTCAAAGCATGAAAGAAATGAGAAAGTTAATACAATCTTACAATGAAAAAACAGATACTATTATGCAAAATTCCATTGCAATATATGATGCTTTGCAAAAGTCGTTCAATAAGCTGCTTGACGAAAGAGATTGGCAGTATCTTGATTTGATTATCTATTATTTTGAAACGGGAAGAGCGGACAACAAGAAAGAGGCTTTGCAACTCTTGGAAAGAGAGATACAAACGCAGCGCATTGTCGAGTCGGTAGAAGAAGCAAAACAATGTATATGTTCTACGATAAGAATGGCAGCAAGTCAAATATCATCGCAACTTAGGACGATATCAAGCAAGCTTTCGCAAATTGCCAGCTATCAGCAAACGCAGATAGCTCAAAACGCCGAACTTATATCGCAGACGAGATTGCAAAACGCCTTGATAGAGAAGTCAAACGTCACAAGCGAGCAACTTATGAAAAATGTTAAGTACATTAAAGAATATGGCGTTCGTATAAAAAAATGAAATATTTCAATAGGTATTCCGAAACCAAGACCGTCGCAAATTTGCGGCGGTCTTTTAAATTGATTGAGATTTCTCGACTACGCTCGAAATGACGTTGAATCGGTCGAAATGACATAAGTTAGATTCTTCGACTTCGCTGCGCTTCGCTCAGAATGACGACAAGCGGTTGACTTTTTGCATATAAAAACTTATAATAAAACCATAGTATAAATTAGCGAGGAAATTATGGTAGACGTAGAGCTCAATAAAGCAAGATTTTTGAAGATTTACGAAGACAATATCAAGAGAGAAGGCAGCGATAAACTTTTGAAGTGGCTTTGCGACACGGATTTTTTCGTTGCGCCGGCGAGTTCAAAATTTCATAATGCAATCGTGGGCGGTCTATGCGACCATTCTTTGAACGTATACGACAGAGCCGTTGAACTTATTGAGAATGAGAATAAGAAAGACGATTCGTTATTCAAAAATATATCTGCGGAAAGCATTGCCATTTCTACGCTTTTGCACGATCTGTGCAAGGTGGATTATTACAAGGTATCGCTTCGCAATCAGAAGAATGAATTTGGTACGTGGGAGCAAGTTCCGTATTATACCGTCGAAGAAAAATTGCCTTACGGACACGGCGAAAAGTCTGTGTATATGATAAGCGGATTTATGCGACTGACGAGAGAAGAAGCAATGGCTATCAATTGGCACATGGGCGGTTTTGACAAACGAGTTGTCGGCGGAGACTTTTCCATAAGCAAGGCATTTTCGCAATTCCCATTTGCTACGCTCGTGCATATTGCCGATATTATGGCAACCTATTTCGACGAAGATAGATAGGCTTTTAGATAAATAAGATAAATATCATTATAATTTAATAGGTCGTCTTAGGACGGCAAGAGAGGTAAATATGTATCAAGATAATTACAAGCAGTGGTTGGACAACGTAAGCGAAGAACAAAAGCAAGAGCTTTTGGCAATTGCTTCAGACGAGAAAGAAATCAAAGAGAGATTTACTTTGCCGTTGGCATTCGGTACGGCAGGTATGCGCGGTACGATTTGTATGGGTATTTCCAATATGAACGAGTATACCGTCGCAAGGGCTACCAAAGGCTTAGCAGATTATATCAATTCGCTTGGCGGCAACGAAGCGCAAAGGGGCGTGGTAATATCTTACGACACGAGACGTATGTCCTTTGAGTTTGCTTTGACGTCTGCAAGAGTGCTCGGCGCAAACGGCATAAAGGTGTCGTTGTTTGAAAACGTAAGACCTGTGCCCATGTGTTCTTTTGCAGTAAGAGAGTTGGGCTGCGTTGCGGGTATTATGATTACCGCAAGTCACAACCCAAAAGAGTACAACGGATATAAAGTATACGGCGAGGACGGCGCGCAAATGTCGCCAGAGGCTACTAGCCGAGTGGTTGAGTTTATCCAAAAGACTCCGTATTTTGGCTTGGCTAAAGAGGACGTCAAGACGGCTTGCCATAAGGATATAGCAGGCAAAGACAACTTTGCTTTGAGCAAGCATATTACCGTCATAGGTAAGAGCCTTGACGACAAGTATTACGATACAATTTCCAAACTTTCGCTTTCCAAAGAAGCGGTGGAGAAAGTAGGCAAGGATATAAAGATAGTCTATTCGCCTATACACGGCTCGGGATTCGTACCAGTGACGACAATGCTTGCAAGAATGGGTATCAACGTTTCTGTCGTAGAGGAGCAGAAATATCCCGATACGGAATTTTCAACCGTCGTTATGCCCAATCCCGAACAGCCCGACGCATTGAAAATGGGCATCGATCTTGCCAATAAGTTGGGTAGCGATATAGTTATAGGCACAGACCCCGACTGCGACAGAATGGGTATTGCAATAAGAGACAACAAGGGCGAGTTTACGCTCCTCAACGGCAATCAAATTGGCGCAATGCTTATGGACTACATACTTGCGCGCCACAAGGAAGAAGGCACTTTGCCAAAGAACAGCGCAGTCGTCAAGACGATAGTTACCACACGCTTAGCCGATAAGATTGCCAAGAGCTACGGCGCAACGGTATTCGACGTATTGACGGGCTTTAAGTTTATAGGCGAAAAGATAAAAGAGTGGGAACAAAACGGCAAATATACCTTTATGTTCGGTTATGAAGAGAGCTACGGCTACCTCTCGGGTACGCACGCAAGAGACAAAGACGCGGTCGTCGCAAGTATGCTATTTGCAGAGATGGCTTGCTATTATACATATAAGAAGGTTTCGCTTTTCGACAAACTCAATTCGTTGTTTGATAAGTTCGGCTATTTCGTAGAGAGCAGCAAATCTATTGCTTTCAAAGGCTTGGACGGCATGGAGAAGATGGCAAACATAATGAAGAAGTTTAAAGATACCGACTTGACGGAAGTCGCAGGCGTGCCTATGATTAGCAAACTCGACTTGGAAGCAGGTATGGTCAAATACTTTGACGACGGCAGTATAGACATGACAGACTTGCCGACAGCCAACGTAATCAAATATGAATTCGGCGACGACGAATGGCTTTGCATAAGACCTAGCGGAACAGAGCCAAAACTCAAGATTTACGTTTCTACGAAAGCAGAAAGCAAGCAAAAGAGCATAGAGCGCAACAAGACGTTGCAAAGCGCAATAGAAAGCATGATCTAGATGAGTAATATTTTGCCTATGGCAAAAGTTATATTGTTCTCTGCGCGAACAGTTATATTAAAATAAGTGGACGGGATTGTCCGCTTATTTTAGTTAAGGATTACTTATCAATTTAATTAATCGGGGAGATTCTTCGACTACGCTCAGAAGGACATCACATTTTGCTTAGTTGGCGGTATCGCTAGAATAAGAAACCCATCTCGTTTGGCGAGAAGGGAGTGGCGCAAAAATTTTACGAGTGAAATGGCGTAGCCTACGACGAAAACGAGTGCAGGCGTACTGGATGTACGTCAAGTGAGTTTGAGGAAGCAGGGACGTCATTTTGCCGTACAATATTGCGACGCTTCCCTTCTTGTCAAACTATTATTTCGAACGGTTGAATTGCGTTCTGACAGTTGGGTTTTGCACGCAAGGAATTTCCTTTGCTTCAAATATATCCTTTACGATTTCAAAGTTTTCTATTCTCACCATAGTCAATGAAGTTATGGTGCCAAAAGAACCTGCGTTTTCAGGGTGGCGGAAGTTGACGGTTACGGAAGTATATTTATCGTCGTGCTTTACGTAAGAATAGTCGGCTATGTCTGCATACTCGCAGTAAAAGTAAGAGTTGTTATTTTTCATTGTAAATATCAGACTCTCTTCCGTCATCAAAAATATAAATTGCCAGTTGTACCAGCGGTGCGTACGCCCATATACAATCAATCCTATTAAACCGCCTATAGACAATATTATAAATATGATTACTACTGCTCCGAATCCAAAGAAGTGCATTGCGAAAAAGATACCTATAAAGCATACTAACGGAATAAAGCCCAATATCATTGGCAATTTGCTTGCGTTGCATTTGCTTCTCCAAAGTACGTTTTCAAAATCTGCTGCGTCCATAAGCTCTCCAATTTTAAATTTAATTAGGATATATTAAGTATATTACTTTGCAAATATACTGTCAAGGATATAATTTGACGATATGGCAATAATGGTATTTAGAGCCTCTTCATAAGTTCTCACGGCAAACTTGCTATCGATTTGTACGCTAAGTTCGTCTACGCAACACGGACGTAGCGCTGCTACGACCGTAACGCGTATCCTTCTTATCGCAAAAATCGCTTACGTAATTTTGCTCGCGTCACTTATTCAGAGTCTCTGTTTGGAAAGGAGAGGGGGTTAGTATGGATACAAAAAAAATCGCGATAGTCACCGGCGCAAGCAGCGGTATAGGCAAAGAATTCGTAGCTCTTATGCTTAAAGAAGAAATTGACGAGTTATGGGCAATAGGGCTCAACGAAGACAGGCTCAAAGAAGTCAAAGAAACGGACAAAGATAGAGTGCGCGTATTTGCGATGGATTTGACTCAAAGAAAAAATCTCGATATACTCGAGGCTTTAATTATTAGCGAAAGCGTGGATATAAAATGGCTTATCAATTGCGCGGGCTACGCAAAGTTTTGCGACTACGGCGGTATAGACAGATATACGTCGATAAATATGATAGACCTCAACGTAAGCGCGCTTGTCGCAATGGGACTTATATGTTTGCCGTATATGCAAAAGGGCGGGCATATAGTCAATATGGCTTCGCAAGCGTCCTTTCAGCCTTTGCCGTATCAAAATATATACAGTTCGACAAAGGCATTCGTGCGTAATTATACTAGGGCGCTCAACGTGGAATTGAAGAGCAAAGGCGTCGTGGCGACGGCGGTATGTCCGGGGTGGATGCAGACTAGGCTTATCGAGAGGGCTATCGTCAAGGGCGAAAAGGGTACGAGAGTCTTCCCGCATATAGTATATCCCGACGTCGTAGCAAAGAAGGCAATTAAGGACGCAAAAAAGTCAAAAGATATATCTATATACGGACTATACGCCAAATTATCGCATATTGTTGCCAAAATACTGCCGCAAAAATGTATGATGGGAATATGGCTTAGACAGCAGCGATTGAAGAGCGTATCAAATGATAAAAATTAACTATTCAGTCCCTCAAGCAATTCGTTGAAAATCTCGATATGCAACTCTTCGTCTTGAGCAATACGCAAGAATAGTTCGCTCAACGACACGTTGTTGACGCACGCCGCGGCTCTGCGGTAATTGCATATCGCTTGCTGTTCGGCAGAAATATTGTTTTGCAAAAAGCATATTGGATTTTGGTTGTAATTTACGTTAGAACCCGACCAAAAACAAGTGCTTCCGCCCATGATAGGATCTCCGCCCATTTTGACGATTGCTTCGCCTAGCAAAGAGTGGTGTCTCATCTCCGTCTTGGAAATACCCATAAGGCAATTGGCGAGGGTTTCGTCAATGCCGTCAGTGAGATAGCGCTGGTAAAGGTATTGCGTGATTGCCGTAAGTTCGCCTGCGCGTCCGCTATACAAATCCATAAGCATTTTCATATCTTGTTGCGCGCAAGTACCTCTGACCTCGGGATACGGCGTGTCCAAAGCGTATTTACTAATCATATATGTATATCTCCTTTTAAGTACCCTAAAATTATCGGGTACGGCTATATCTCATATTATGAAAATGGCGGATATTTGTGTGCGAAAATTTTTGTTAAAAATCGTTGTGTTTTTTAAATTGTTATGTTATTATAATATGGCAGTCATATCGACGGAGGTAAAAAATGAATTATTTAATGCTGTTGGGAGCAGGAGAAGCAATCTTCGGAAGCGCAATAAAGTGGCTACAACCTCTTATTTTGGCGCTCTGTCTTGTATTGGGCATTGCGGAGATTGTTATAATAATGATGCAAAAACCACAAAATGAAAATATAGGCGTATTAGGCGGACAGGAGATGGATTCTTATTCCAAAAAGAATAAGTCAAAATCCAAGGATAGTATTTTGAAGAAGTTGACTATTACCTTTGCAGTCCTTTTGGGTGTACTTGCAATTTTCTTCTTCATTACGTTTATACAAAAATAAGTCAAGACTTGTAAAAACGAAGACCGCCCTTGAATATCAACGGCGGTCTTTTTATTTTTAAGAGACCCTTCTCAAGTTTGCGCGACAATCTTGCTATCGATTTGCGCGTCAAGTTCGTCTATGCATCTTGACGTACATACAGTACGCCTGCGATATCTATCCTTCTTATCGCAAAAATCGCTTACGCAACCTTACTCGCGCTCACTTAAGCATGATCTCTATTAGCGATAGAGTAAAATTATATAAAAAAGATAAACTTTTTAAGCAATATGTGATATAATAGCAAAAGGAGTCATTATGGCTGACGGAATAAAGATAATCGACAACAATAAAAAAGCCTACTTCGATTACTTCATAGAAGATACCTATGAGGCTGGCATTGCGCTCGTCGGTTGCGAAGTCAAGTCCATAAGGTTGGGGCAAATCAATCTCAAAGACAGCTTTTGCATCGTCAAGGGAGGAGAGCTCTTCTTGATGAACGCGCATATCAAGCCGTATGAGAAAGGCAGTTATTACAACGTCGACGCAAAGCGTCCCCGCAAGTTGCTTTTGCATAAAAAAGAGATTGACAAACTGCGCGGAGCGGTTACTCAAAAGTCGTATACCATCGTACCTACCAAGATATATTTCCGCCAAGGACTTGTCAAAGTGGAAGTGGGACTTGCCAAGGGTAAGGAGTTACACGACAAGCGCAAGTCAATTGCCGACAGAGAATCAAAGAGAGAGATAGACAGAGCAGTAAAAGAATATAGAAAATAAAACCAGTACAAAAGGAGTTGCAAATATGAGCAAAATCGAGACTATATGCGTACAGGGCGGATATAAACCCGGCAACGGCGAACCCAGACAGGTGCCGATAATTCAAAGCACAACTTTCAAATATGACACCAGCGAGGCAATGGCAAAGCTGTTTGACCTTGAGGAGAGCGGATATTTCTATACCCGTCTTCAAAATCCCACCAACGATTACGTCGCTCAAAAGATTTGCGAGCTTGAGGGCGGAAGCGCAGGTATGCTTACGTCTTCGGGACAAGCCGCCAACTTCTACGCTATATTCAATATAGCAGGTTGCGGAGACCACGTCGTTGCGTCGTCGACGATATATGGCGGAACGTACAATCTTTTTGCCGTCACGATGAAGAGAATGGGTATTGAGTTTACTTTTGTCAAGCCCGACTGTAGCGACGAAGAGCTAGAAAAGGCTTTTAGACCCAACACGAAAGCGGTATTTGGAGAGACTATCGCCAATCCTGCAATCGTCGTATTCGATATAGAGAGATTTGCCAAGGCTGCGCACGCTCACGGCGTGCCGCTCGTTGTGGATAATACTTTTGCTACGCCGATAAATTGCAGACCTTTTGAATGGGGCGCAGATATAGTTACGCACTCCACGACTAAGTATATGGACGGACACGGCGCAGGGGTAGGCGGAGCTATTATCGACAGCGGTAAATTCGATTGGACAAAATATCCCGATAAATTTCCGGGGCTTTGCACTCCCGACGAGAGTTATCACGGAGTAACATATACCGAGAGATTTGGACTTGGCGGAGCGTTTATTACTAAAGCGACCGCTCAACTCATGAGAGATTTCGGCTCTATTCAGTCTCCGCAAAATGCATACATACTCAATCTCGGACTTGAGAGCCTCGCAGTGAGAATGGAGAGACATTGTTCTAATGCGTTGAAGATAGCGCAGTTTTTGCAAAGTCATAAGAATGTAGAGTGGGTTAAGTATCCCAATCTTGAGGGAGACAAGGACAACGCGCTTGCAAAGAAGTATTTGCCTAACGGCTCTTGCGGAGTTTTGAGCTTTGGAGTAAAGGGCGGAAGAAAAGCCGCGGAAGAAGTGATGAAACGTCTTAAAGTAATTGCTATCGAGACTCACGTCGCAGATGCGCGCAGTTGCTGTTTGCATCCCGCTAGCGCAACGCACCGTCAGATGAACGATCAGGAACTTGCAAATGCAGGGGTATCGCCCGAGCTCATTCGTCTTTCAGTCGGAATAGAAAACGTAGACGACCTTATCGCCGACGTAAAGCAAGCGCTGGACAGTCTCAACTAAACAACTTAGGATAAAATTGATAAAAACTATCAAAAAAAGACTAAGTAAAATAATAATGGAGGCACTTATTAATTGACGCGAGTAAAATTGCGTAAGTGATTTTTGCAATAAGAAGGATAGGTGGTGCGCTCGTAGCAGAGTTACGAGCGTGACGCGTAGACGAACTTAGTGTGAAAATCAATAGTAATTTTATCGTGAGAAATTAAGAAGGGACTCCAAGCAAAAGGAGTAATTATGCCAATAGTAATACCCAAGGATTTGCCGGCATTCGACGTGCTTACCAAAGAAAAAATCTTCGTTATGCCGAGCGAGCGGGCAATAAGACAGGATATAAGACCCATTGAGATTGCAATCGTCAATCTCATGCCTACAAAGATTGATACGGAAACGCAGCTCATGCGACTTCTTGGTAATTCGTCTTTGCAGATCAACGTCACGCTTGTCAATATGGACAGCTACATATCCAAAAACACGCCTCAAAGTCATATGCATAAATTCTATAAGATATTTGACGAGATAAAGGAAAGACACTTTGACGGTATGATAATTACGGGCGCGCCCGTTGAGCAAATGGAGTTTGACGAAGTTGCCTATTGGAAAGAACTCAGCGAGATTATGACGTGGTCTGATACGCACGTTACGTCGACGATACATATCTGTTGGGGAGCGCAAGCGGGACTTTATCATCACTACGGCATTACTAAACATACGAGAGATTCAAAGCTTTTTGGTATCTATGAGGTCAAGGCAGAAGATAAATACGACGCGTTGCTCAAGGGTATGAACGACAAAATGTTTATACCTATGTCGCGTCACACCGATATTGACGAGGAGAAATTGAGAAGCATACCCGATTTGAAAGTGCTTGCAAGCGGAAAAGAATGCGGTATAGCTATTATAAAAAGCGTGGACAACAAAAGATTTTTCTTTATGGGACACAGCGAGTACGACCGCACGACTTTGAAGAAAGAATATTTGCGAGACGTGGACAAGGGGTTGGATATTCAAAGACCCGTCAACTATTTTGAAAACGACGGAGTATACGATATCAATCTCACTTGGCGCAGTACGGCTTATTTGCTCTTCAACAATTGGCTAAACTATTACGTATATCAAGTAACTCCGTATTCATTTGACAAAGAGTAATTTAATTGCAACGACTATGGAGATATTAAAATGACCGGTAAACAAAACCTATTTCCCTCCAGCGAATACGACGAGCAAGTTGCGGTAATACAGTACTGCGACATAAAACGTATTGCGTGTTTTGCAATTCCTAATGGGGGCAGTCGAAACAGAATCGAGGCGGCAAGAATGCAGGCGTCGGGCGTAAAAGCCGGCATACCGGATTTATGTATACCTGTGCCTAGCGGCAAGTATCATTCGCTATATATCGAGATGAAGTACGGACGGAACAAGACGAGTCCAAAGCAAGACGAGTGGATAGAACGGTTGCGTCAACTCGGTCATAAAGTGTGCGTTTGTTACGGAGCAAACCAAGCTATCGACGAGATAGAAAAATATTTTAGCGAAAAGTAAGATAAAGAGTAGCCATACAAACGGTTACTCTTTTTATTATAATTGCGTTTTAAGCAATTGTCTGCAGAAATTTCAATCACAATTTTTTTTAAGCTCTCATAAAATGCAGTATGATTTTTTGCTTTTCCGATATTGATTTTGACAAAGTAGTAGAAGAATACGGCGCAATGATTTCTCCCAACGATATTTTACTGCTGACAAGAGAAGTCGTAGGGCTTGTAGATATGCCTGCGGAACTTCATGGCAAGTCGAGCATATTTAGAGATATTGCAGAGTATAGTTCTGACAAAGAAATAATTATCATAGTTGCTATGCGCGCCAAAATTGGCGAGAAGATTTTCAACAGCGTAATGGTGATTGACAACGGATGCGTCTTGGGAGTCAGCGACGAGCTCAACCCGCAAAAGGGTTACGTCGGTTCGTCTACTATGCGTTCTTATTTGACTTCAAGGGGAAAGATATGCGTATTCGTCGACAGCGACGTATGCTATCCGCAGCTTTGGCAAAGCGCGCTGAACGGCTGTAGGTATATATTTAATCTCAATTCAACTGGTGTAGACGGCGATAGGATTTCTTGCGCAAAAGCGCTTGCGCACGCGTCGGGCAAATACGTGCTTTGCAAGTTTATCGACAACGGAGTATGCATCAACTCTTACGGTAAGATAGAGTCAATCAAGTGGGGAAGAATGTCTGCGTTTTATATGCCGCTTACCTTTGCCGTCGGCAAAGCGGTAAAGAGGAAAATAAAATTCGTTGACGAAAAAGGCTCTTAATTAAACTTTTTAATCAATTCTTCGTTTAGCGATTTGAGCGCGTCGACGTCGACTTTGACGACTTGCCTATCGTAGGTAACGATGCCGTTGACTTCGTCTTCCACGTCGCTTACTTGCGTATATATAGAGGCGCACAAGCCTTGCTCTTTCGCGGGTATAATCTCGTTTTTCCATAGTTTGGCAATTGCTTCGTCAAGTGATTTTCCATCTTCGTACATTGCGTATCCAAAGGCTTTGTCCACAAAGGTATGTCCCTCGATTTGCAGAGCATATCCGCCGAATTCCGTCAATGCGACGGGGCGTTTTTCTCTGTGCGGCATTTTAAATTTGATAAAGTATTTGTGTATACTTCTTATCTCTCCGCCTTGATCTGACCAGCCGCTTGCGTGGTCTATAAGTCGTGTATTGTCAAGGCTCTTGAGGTATTCGCACACTTTGAGCGAATCAAACTGTCCCCAGCCTTCGTTGAAAGGAGTCCATAGCGCAATGCATGGGCAGTTGTAGAGGTTGTCTACGACTTCGTTCATTTCTTTGTAATAAAGGTCTCTGCCCGTCTTGTCTTTTCGCGCGTAAAAAGAGTAGTTGCTGTCTTTTACGTTTATGCCTATATTGGGCATCGCAAGTATTGCCAACTTGTTGTAATCTCCGCCGCCGTTGACAAAATCTTGCCACACTATTACGCCAAGCCTGTCGCAGTGGTAATACCAACGCAACGGCTCGACTTTGATATGTTTGCGCAGAGTATTGAATCCGCACGACTTAGCGAGCTTTATATCGTATATCAAAGCTTCGTCGCTTGGGGCGGTGTACATTCCGTCCGACCAGTAACCTTGGTCAAGCATACCGCTCATAAAATAAGGCTTGTTGTTGAGCATAAAGCACGGTTTGCCGTCTTCGCGCTTGCCCATCCCGAACTTGCGCATTGCAAAATAACTGTGTACTTTGTCCTCTCCGCAGACTACGTCGAAATAATAAAGATACGGGTCTTCAGGCGACCATTCGCGGGGGTCTTGGACAGGTACGCATACTGCGCCGTTTTGCGTAGGATACGTCTTGCCGTTGAGTACTATCTGCGATTCGCAAGGAACATTTGTATTTACTTTGATACTGACGAATTTCTCGTCGAAATTTGGTGTAATCTTTAGGGATTTGATATACGTCTTGGGTACGTATTCTATCCACACGCTCTGCCATATTCCCGACGTGGGGGTATACCATATACCGCCGTGGTTAATCTTTTGCTTGCCTCGGCTTATCGGCATACTGTCGGATGGGTCGACTACTATTACGTCAAGGATATTTTTATCGTTGAGATACTCGGTTACTTCAAACTCAAAAGGGGTATATCCGCCGATATGACTACCCACGAGATGACCGTTGAGAAATACTTTGCACTCATAGTCAACTGCGCCAAAGTGCAATATAGCCAATTTATCTTGTTCGTGTCGTGGAAAGCTGCGGCGATATATCAATACTTCGTCGGGCTGAACGAATCCGTCGGTCAAGCGAGATTTATCTACGCCGGATAACATACATTCGGGAGAGAATGGCACTCTTATTATGCCGTCAAACAATCCGTCGACTTCGCATTCGAGATTGCCTTTCTGTATCTTATAATTCCATTGTCCGTCAAGACAGTGATAACTTTTGCGATACATCTGCGGTCTTGGGTACGCTGTGGTATCTGCTTTGCCCGACCAAGGAGTTTTCAAATCGTTCATATTGCACCTTTGCTATAAAAAAATATCCGATACAGTTCGTATCGGATATTATTATATCACAAATTTAAAAGGATTTCAATATTGGCAAATATGAGTTTTTATATCCAAGATAAAAATTTAACGCGCCAAGCGGGTATTTAGCGACTGCAATACCTCCGATTGCTTTATAAAATCCTACGGCAATACCTCCGAAAGCGTACGTACCCACAGATATCCCGCCAATGGCGACGAGAGCGTTAAGGGCAAAGCCGCCAAGCGAGAGTATAAGTCCCAATGCGAGACCGCCCGCTGCCAGCAGACCTATTGCTAGGCAGCCAAAAGATATTACGCCGAAGGACAGACCGCCCACTGCGATTACTCCCTTTGCTATATTACCGACTGCAATGATACCTTTTGCGCAGTATAATCCTAATCCGAGATTTACGTGCACGAGAGGAATACCTTTGAATGTCTTTTGGCTCTTGTATTCATAGTGCCAAGGTAGGTTAGTATTATGAGAAGTCTTTGCGCTTTGCTCAGTTGCATTTTTTTGTTCTTGTACGTCTTCGGCGGAATTCTCGTTAACCGCGGTATTTTCGTCGCCTGTGACGAGGAAGTCCACGCTTACGTCAAAGTATTCTGCAAGTCTGACGAGATTATCAATATCGGGATACGTCTGGTCCAACTCCCACTTGGATATTGATTGTCTGCTTACGTTCATTATATCCGCAAGTTCTTCTTGCGATATATATTTTTGTTTTCTCAGTTGATAAAGTCTTTCTCCAAATGTCATATTCGTATCTCCTTGTTTTATCAATTTAATTATATCCAAAAATTTTTCAAAAGGCAATACTCAAGCCATTTGCAATTTGTCAACTAACGGTTGCGTTTTCTAATTTGAGGAAATTTTGAATATTGGTTGACAATTTCTTAGTCAAATAGTATATTTATAACAACAATACTCGATGTCAATTCCAATAGAACGCAATTTATAAATCGCGAAGCGTCTAAACAGCGTAATTTGTGTTGGATTGCGTTTGGAGACGAAGTCAAGGCGTACTATATGTACGTCGACTGAGCGACAAGCGATAGCCGACCAAAGAACGCGCTTAGATGCGTTATATTGGATTGAGAGCGAGTATAAAACATACAGTCGGGCAGTTCGTAACCATCCTGCCTTGTTCTGAGGAACCGCTAAATAAGTCTCGCGTCACTTAATTATCGATTCTTAAGGGCAAAATCAAAACTAGGGAAATTCGATCAAACTATCGGAGCGTCCTTAGCGACGCTCTTTTTATATGACGGAACAAATGCAAAGATACAGTGTAATTGAAGACAAAAGGAAAAGAGAAATCGTATTACTTCGCGGTCGCGGTTGCGTATACAAGAAGTGTACTTTTTGCGACTATTATTTAGATAGTTGCAAGGATGAAGCCGCCAACTTTGCAATCAACAAAGCCGCTCTTGACAAAGTCAGCGGTATGTACGGCGACTTAGAGGTAATCAACAGCGGGTCGGTATTTGAACTTGACAGCACTACGTTAGATTATATTAATACGCTGGGCAAGGCAAAAGGTATTAATACTTTGCATTTTGAGGCGCACTATTTGTATCGAAATCAAATACCTACGTTGAGAGAAAAGTTTAGAGACTTTGATTTAAAAATGAAATTGGGGCTGGAGACCTTTGACTATAATTTGCGAGAGAATGTTCTACGTAAAGGTATTGCCGAGAGCAATCCTCAAGTGATAGCGGACGGCTTTGACGAAGTCAATCTGTTGTTTGGCTTGAGCGGACAAAGCGTAGAGAGTATGCAGAGGGATATGCGGCTTGCGCTTGATTATTTTGAAAGAGTGTGCGTCAATATAATGTGCGACAATACCACCGCCGTAAAGCCGGACGAAAAGGTAATAGGCGAGTTTATGCAACATATCTATCCCAAGTATATTGACAATCAAAGAGTTGATATCTTGGTAAACAATACCGACTTTGGAGTGGGAGATTGATTATGAACGAATTGATTTTAATTTTGTCTTTAGTCGTAATTTACGGAGTTGCGCTTTTAGCGTATAAACTCTTTGGTAAGAGCGGGCTTTACTGCGTGTCTGCGTTGGCTACTGTGCTTGCCAATATCGAAGTAATTATACTCATTAAAGCCTTTGGAATGGAGCAGACTTTAGGCAACGTATTGTTTGCGGTAACATTTTTGATTACCGACATACTCTCCGAATGCGAGGGAAAGAAGAGCGCTAATAAAGCGGTGTTTATAGGTATATTCTCGCAAATATTTTTCCTCATACTTTCGCAAAGTTGGCTGTTATATAAGCCGAGCGGCAACGACACTGCAATGGCGGCAATTAAAGAGGTGTTTTCCAATACGCCGAGAGTAGTGCTTGCATCCCTTGCAGTCTACGCTATAAGCCAAATTTTCGACGTGTGGCTGTATCATAAATGGTGGAATTTCACGCAAAAAAAATTCAAAGACAAACGCAAATTCCTGTGGCTGCGCAACAACGGCTCGACGCTTGTCAGTCAAATTCTCAATACGCTTTTATTTACGGTAATCGCATTTGCGGGTACGTACGACGTCAAGACATTGCTCTCGATATTCGGATCAAGTTATTTGATCTACATCTTTACAACTTTGCTTGATACGCCAGTATTATATCTCGCAAGACGTATTCACGACAAACAAAATATCAACGACATTAAAGTCGTTGATAGCGATATTCCGTCAAAGACGGAGTGAATTCGTTTGTTTGGCGAACAGTTGAGAAAATTGCAATTTGGTATCCGTAACTAAAATAAGTGAACTTCAAGTTCACTTATTTTAATATAACTATTGCGAAGCAATAATATCATTCGCCGTAGGCGAATATAACTGTCGCAAAGCGACAATATAAATATCCGCAGTTGCGAATAACTGCGGATAACGTTAGTTTGCTTGGGTTTCTTCTTGATACTGCTGAGCTTGTTGAGTGATTTTATCAAGATAAGCGGTATCGTGTTTGAACGTCGGTACGAGCACTTTTAACTGTTCAACGACTGCGCGCTTATCGTTGGTAAAGCAAATCTCGCGCATTTTTTCAAGTTCTGCGGTAAACGTAGGTATGTCGATTTGCACTTGATGACCTATAAAAATCTTTTCGTTGTCAGTCTTTTTAAGTCCCTCTTCATCCATCAACAATTCTTCATAAAGTTTTTCGCCCGGACGAAGTCCCGTAAAGACGATGTCGATATCGGAGTAGGGCTTATGTCCCATAAGTTTTATGAGGTTTTCCGCCAAAGTGACAATCTTGACTTGCTGTCCCATATCGAGCACGAATATTTCTCCGCCGTGAGCAAAAGTTCCCGCTTGCAAAACTAGGCTTACGGCTTCGGGTATCGTCATAAAATATCTTATAATTTCGGGGTGGGTTACAGTTACCGGTCCGCCGTTCTCAATTTGCTCTTTGAAAAGAGGAATTACAGATCCGTTACTTCCAAGTACGTTACCGAATCTTACTGCGGCAAATTCCGTCTTTGAACCCTTTTGCGCCATCATCTGCACGATCTCTTCGCAGCAGCGCTTGGTTGCGCCCATTACGTTGGTTGGGTTGACGGCTTTGTCGGTGGATACCATTATAAACTTTTGAACGTTGTGTTTATCCGCGAGTAAAGCTACGTTGTACGTGCCGAAGATATTGTTTTTAACTGCTTCTTCCGGTACGGTTTCCATCAAAGGCACGTGCTTATGCGCCGCGGCGTGGAATATGATTTGCGGACGGAATTCTTTAAACAGCTCGTCCATTTTGTCGTAGTCCGTTATCGACACGATCTCCACGTGCAAGTCGTAATCCTTGCCGTAGTTACGCAACATTTCCTGTTGGATATTGTACGCGCAATTTTCGTACACGTCGACGATTATAATGCGTCTGGGTTTGTATTTAGCTATTTGACGGCAAAGCTCGGAGCCTATCGAACCGCCGCCGCCGGTTACCATCACGACCTTGTCGTAGATATAACTTGCCACGCCCACGTCGTCAAAAGTAATTTGCTGACGTCCCAACAAGTCGCCGATATTGATATCGCGCATTTGCTTGGTAATGTTGATATTGTCAATCATTTCGCTCATATAGGGCAATACTTTGACTTGACATTTGGTTGCGTTGCAGTCGACGAGTATGCGTTGACGCGCTTCGCCGCCGAGCGAGGGGATAGCAAAGATTATGACGTCTATAGCATATTTTTGCACGACTATTGCAATATCTTTAGTATTTCCTACGACTTCGATTTCATTGATAATTCTACCTAACTTATCCGGGTCGTC
The DNA here is from genome assembly GCA_947176265.1 of uncultured Clostridia bacterium. Lineage (GTDB taxonomy): Bacteria > Bacillota > Clostridia > Christensenellales > UBA3700 > RACS-045. Next base: position 16,600 of record CAMWQA010000026.1, read on the forward strand.
GTCAATCATACATATTGGGTCGTATATGCTGTCCTGTCTGGATATTTCTTCAAGAATTACGCTTGCGGTGTATCCTGCGCCTATTATCAAAGTACGTTTACGTTTGACGGTTTCGAGCTTGTCTTTTTGTCTTGCGTAGACAAATTCGTATATCATTCTGAATATTACGATAGTAGCCGTCGAGAAAGTACCCAACATAATATACGCCGGATAAATTATTTGCTTGAATTTGCCGCCGTCTGGGAGCGGTACGCCTTCAATTTTTATTAGGTCAAGCACTTGGTCTAAAAATGCAAAGACCACAGTTCCTGCGACGCATGCGCCTACTATGCGCAGATAGTCCCTTCCTCTTGCATATCTCCACACGACTTTAAATACTCTGAATGCCAAAAACGAAAGAAAGAAAACCAGCAGTACGATTGGCAGACAGATGAAAGCGCGTTGCAATATCTGAAGGAGAGAAGCATTTCCTTGAGAAGTCGAATACGCCTGCGAAAGCACAACTGCTCCCATGTAACATACGGTCACCGTGAGCAGGTCTATTGCCAAGATACCCCATTCTCTTAGGGTACGAATGGAAAATGATTTTGTCTTTAGTTTAGGACGGTTCATTATTTATTCTCCGTAGCCGTTGGGGTTTTGGCTTTGCCATCTCCAACTGTCTTCGCACATATCGTTTAAGTCATATTTGCATTCAAATCCCAACTCTTGCTTTGCAAGCGCGGTAGACGCGTAGCATTCTGCGATATCTCCGGCTCTTCTGGGCGCAATGACGTATGGAACTTTTCTGCCGCTGGCTTTTTCAAAAGCCTTTACCATATCAAGTACGCTGTAGCCCTTACCCGTACCGAGGTTGTATATGACGAGTCCGCTTCCGCTCATAAGTTTCTTGAGAGCAAGTATATGACCGTGAGCCAAGTCAAGCACGTGGATATAATCTCTTACGCCAGTGCCGTCGTGCGTGGGGTAATCGTCTCCGAATACGCTCAATCTTTGCAATTTACCGATGGCAACCTGCGTGATGTACGGCATAAGGTTGTTGGGGATACCGTTGGGGTCTTCGCCAATAAGTCCGCTCTTATGCGCGCCGATTGGATTGAAGTATCTAAGCAGCGCAATATTGAAAGAATTATCGGCTTTATATATATCTTTAAGAATACCTTCTATATACAACTTGGTCGTTCCGTAAGGATTGGTCGTGGAAAGAGGGAAGTCCTCCGAGATAGGTACGCTCTTTGGTTGACCGTATACCGTGGCAGAGGATGAAAATACGAGGTTTTTGCAACCGAACTCTTTCATCACCTGTATTAGATTGAGCGTGCTAATCAAGTTGTTTTGATAATACTCAAGCGGTTTTTGGCAGGATTCGCCTACGGCTTTAAGTCCTGCAAAGTGAATACAAGCGTCGATTTTTTCCGCCTTGAAAACCTCTCTTAACTTCTCAATATCGCACAAATCGTATTGATAAAACTTTATCTTTTTGTTAGTGATTTTCTCCAATCTTTCTACGGCAACTTTTTTGCTGTTGCAAAGATTGTCTACGATGATGGGTTCAAAACCGTTTTCTATCAATTCAATTACTGTATGGCTACCTATATATCCGGCGCCTCCGCTTACTAAAATGCTCATATTATCTCCTAATTATATTATATATTATTTTTGCATTTTCTTGCAATTTCAAGCATTTGCTTGCTCACGCTTTCCATTTCCTCGACGAGTTTGAATTGAGTATGGCATCTCACGAGATTGTGGTCGGCGTACTGAGTCTTGAAGTACACGTCTCCGTCGAGATAGTCCGTCAGAAATCTTATTCCGCACTCCAAAGTAATGATTATTGCGCCGAGGTGCAACATGTCGAGTTCTTTGTCGGTAATTTTGTCGCCGATACCTCTCAAAAATCCTTTGCAGTACGCTTCGTACAGATTTATATCAAAGTTTACGATACTGAGGTCTTTTTCATCCTCTAAAGCCGTATTGCATCCCGAGCGTATTGAGTCTCCAAAGTCATAGAGCAGAGAACCCGGCATTATCGTATCGAGGTCGATAATGCATATCGCTTTGCCAGTAGCTTTGTCGATAAGCACGTTGTTTATCTTGGTATCGTTGTGAGTTACGCGCAAAGGTATTTGCTTGCTCTCTAGAGCGTCGACGATGAGCGAAAGTTTGTCGGCTCTTGCATTGACAAAGTCTATTTCTTTTTGGACCTTATCGACTCTGCCGCTCTTATTTTGCTCGATAGCCGTCAAGAATTTTTTGTATCTATCTACTGTGTTGTGGAAGTTGGGAATGACTTCGCAAAGCGTGTTTGCGTCAAAGCCGTCAAGCGTAGCGATGAATTTGCCGAAAGCTTCGCCGGTGTTTTCAAATACCTCGGGGGAGTCTATGACTTGATACACGACGGTATCTTTGACGAATACGTATACTCTCCAGCAGTCGTTTCCGTCGACGTAATATGCTTTTCCGTCAACCGTAGGTATAAGTCTCATGCACTCTCTTTCTACGTCTCCGCCTTGCGATTTAACTATATCGTACATAACCGCAGTGACCTTTTGGATATTATCCATCAAGCCTTGGTAGTTGGCAAAAATCCTCGTGTTGAGTCTTTGCAATACGTATTTCATAGAAGAGTCTTTAATCGTCACTAGGAAAGTGTCGTTGATATGACCTTCGCCGTAAGGGGTAATGCTGTCTACTTCTCCTACAAGTTGGAATTGTTTAGCTACGTCGTATTTTTTCATGCTCGCCTTTGATTATTATATTGTTTATTTAAATAAAGATTTTTACGGAGCAAGGGGATAGTTGCCTCGTAAAAATCTTCATTTAATTTGCAAAGAGTACACACGGTTGCCCGTGTGTACTTGCGCTATTTGTTATTTTTTCTTTGCAAAAATGTTGTTGAACGATGCCATCAAGGTTTCGTTTACTTTCGGCTCGTAAGTTGACATCTTGTCATAGCCCGACAAGTCGAGTTTAAGACTGGTGCTTACTTTCTTATTCTTGAAGATAGAATTTTCGCCAAGTTCAGGCCAGTAGAGAGCCGCCAATCTGTTAGCGTCCGTATCATTGTCGGAATAGCTGAATGCCATCGTAGCAGTGTTGGAAGTTACGCCGCCTTTCGTACACTTGTTTGGAGGCAATATCGTCAAAGGACATTCTTTATTGGTGCTAAGTTCGTCCCTCTTTTGCATTGATTTGATAAGACCGCTGCCGTACACTTCAATCTTAACTTCAATCTTAGTAAAGCTAGCGTCTTTGAGACCGATGTAAGATTTGGTATCTTTGATGAGGTCGCCTGCAGCGAATTCGCAAGCTTGGTCTACGTATTCTTTCAAGATTTTGACTTCTACAGTCCACAAGTCAAGATCTGAATTGTATGATACGACGGTATCGTTAGAGAGGTATTCGGGTCTTGAGAAATCGTATACTGCAAAGCCTGCGCCGTAAGTACCGCAACTATATCTTGTGCCTTCTACGACGTTATAGATTTCCTCAACCTTATCCGTACGCTTGCCATCTTTAGTATATACCCATTGTCTTGCGGGGATTCTGTTAAGAGGTTCCCAAGCATTTCTATTAGGATTGAATTCAGGAAGGAGTTTGCCTTTAAGAGTAGAATTGTCGGCATACTTTGCGCCCGCTGCAGGTACGTATTCGGGGAGATCCGGTTCAGTGGCTGCTTTATCAGCAGGCTTAATATCCAACTTATCGCCTCTGACAACTTTTGACAAGCTGCTATTGTATGCGCCGAGTATGTACTTGTATACGTTCTTGTCGTTTGCCTCGGTTGGGAATTGAGCTCCGCCGTTGGAACCGCGTCTGAATGCGGAGAAGGTGTCGTTGTTGAAGCTTTGAATGTTATATCCAAAATTACCTCTAAGAGTATCGCCGACAGGCCCTATGCCATCCAATTGCGTTACGCCGGAAACCGTTTGTGAGAAGCTACCGTTTTTACCGGTAAAGGACGAATAGGTACTTCTGATACCAACGTTAACGTCTTTGCCTGCCAAAGCGCCTCTTGCGCTGACCTTAGCGTCGGTAAGAACGTAATAACCGGTTTGAGTTATGTTATTGTAGTTGGTTACCGCGGTAGCGTAGATAGCAGCGGCAGCTTTTGCAGGTTCTTTGTCTTTGTCGATGCCTGCTTGCGCCAAAGCGTACTCAATGCCGTAGATTTTTTCGCCTTCTTTTGTGATTTTTGCAAGATCTTCAGCGGCAACGTCTTTCTGGAAATCGCCTACGAAGTAGACGCCGAGAGGGGTTTCGCCAGCCAAAGGCTTCTTACAACCTGCCAAAGTTAAGCAGAGGATGCTGACAATCATTACGACAGCCAAGCAAGTCAACAAAGCTTTGGACTTTTTGGATTTGAAAGATTTCATAATTCACCTCTTTATTTTTTTGTACTTATTAATTATATTATATTATTTTCGTTTTGTAAAGAGA
>CAMWQA010000027.1 GCA_947176265.1 uncultured Clostridia bacterium
GAGCCTGAACCTCAACCTGAGCCCGAGCCCGAACCTCAGCCTGAACCGGAGCCCGAACCTCAACCCGAGCCTCCGGTAGAAGTTGTAGCAACTACTGCAGATGATGACGACGGCGACGATGACGAAGAGGAAGAAGAGAGCCGTATTTTCGTAGAGACAGACGACGGCGGTTACTTCATAATTCTAGAAAGAACCTTTACGGCAAGAATGATACAAGCCAAGAAGGAAGTTAAAGAGTATTATTCTCAAATCAAGAACGCTATGTTGTCGCATAAGAAAGTCGCAGCGAGAATGAGCAAACCGAGAGAATCTTTCCGTTACGGTAAAGCAACGATAGCGCGTTTGGCAGTGAGAGGCAAGACGTTGAGCCTTTATCTTGACTTGGATCCGTTGAATTATGCAGACGGTAGGTACAAGGTGGAAGACGTTTCGGAGATTGCAACCTACGTAGATACTCCGCTTCTTATAAAGATTAGCAACGAACGTAGATGCGAGTACGCCATTGAGTTGATTGAAGACTTGATGATTAAGATTGACGCAGAACGAGACGAGAAGTTTAAAGAAGTCAATTACGTTGCTAAAATGCCGTTTGAGTCTACCGACGACCTTATTGAAAAGGGCTTGATTACCAAAAAACTTGCCAAGGGCACGTCGCTCTTTGACTCAAAGGTAGTAGACGTACTTTCTCCTACTGACGATGAGGTAGATACGCACGTTAGCGTAGATTCCGACCCGGTATCCGACGAGGATGATAACCTTGCGGACACTTATGAGCGTAGCTTTACGGCAAAACTTATGCAAGCCGACGTATCAGTTAAACAGTTCTATTCTCAACTCAAAAATCATTTGCTCTCATACGGCAAAGTCAATGCGAGAATGACCAAGAAGAGAGAAGTTTTCCGTTTTGGCAAAGACGTAATTGCAAAGATGTCATTGAGAAGCAAAACGTTGAGACTTTATTTAGCGCTTGATTTCAACAAATATAAGGACGGCAAATTCTTAGTTGAAGACGCGTCGAGCGTAAAAGCGGTGGAAGACACCCCTGTACTTTACAGAATTGCCAACGAACGTCGCTCGCGTTTTGCAAAAGAGCTTATCGACGAGATGATGAAGTCAATTGGCGCTTCGCAAGGCAAGAATCCAAACGTAGATTATTCGGCTGAGTTGCCGTACAAGACGGACGAGGAGTTGTTCCTCCAAGGATTTATCGTATTGAGACACGTTGCAGGCGTGACTGATAAAAAGTAAAAAAAGACCCAATCGGGTCTTTTTTTATTTATAGCTACTTTGCTTTAAAGAGAAAGTTCGCCAAACAAAGTTGTTGTCTTTTGTCTAAAAATGGCAACAACTGTTGTTTTTTCCACAAAAAGGGTATTGCCTTTTTTTCTTGAATATGATATTATTAAGTAGTAAGAATTTAGGGAGAGTGGCGTATGGACGAACAACAAATACAAGAGCAGACGGAAGAAATCAGTAATCAAGTCACTGAAGAAGTAAGTACGGAAGCAATTGAAGAAGTGAAAGAGCCGGAAAAGAAAGATAAAAAAGATTTTTGGCGCAAGTTCGCTCATTTTTTGCTAAATCCCGTATTGCCTATCTTACTTTCGGGTTTAATGCGCGCATTTGCGGTATACATATTTATCACGCCTAATAAATTCGCGCCTGGCGGAACTAACGGTATTGCCGTCCTTCTCGAATATGCGACCGGTTGGAATTCGGGTATTTTTCTATTGTTGATCAGTATTCCGCTATTCTTCTTGGCGTTCTTCTGTTTGGGCAAAAAAGAAGCGATAGAATCCACTTTGTCTTTCGTGGTTTCTTCAGGTATACTTATGGTTTTACCGTCTATCCCCAATATGCCAAGCTACGGCGGCGGAGAAGGCATTGACAGAATCGTACACGGTTTATTCGGCGCAGTCGCAGGCGGTATATTCTTGGGAATAGCTCTTGCTATCATGCTCAAGTCCTGCGGAGCTTCGGGCGGAACGTCCATCATAGCTTCCGTTATTAACAAGAAATTTAGAAACTTAAGCATAAGTATGCTTACTGCGGCGTTTGACGCAGTGGTCGTAATAGCGTCCATATTTGTATACGGTAGAGGCAAGTCGTTTACCGACGCTCTTAATCCCGTATTCCTTGCTTTGGTTTCACTCTTTGTTACCAGCAAGGTCAGCGACGTAATTCTACAAGGTTTCAAGACTGCGTTCAAGTTTGAAATCGTCACTACGCACCCAGACGAAGTCGCTGCGGAGATTATGACCAAGTTACACCGCGGCGTGACGCGTATCGAAGCGGAGGGTATGTATACTAAGCAAGAGAAGAGTATGCTCGTATGTCTTATCCGCAAGCGTCAAATAGGCGAATTCCAAAAGATTATTCGCAGTTATCCCGACACGTTTGCATACTTCACGTCTACTTCAGAAGTATTCGGCAAGTTCAATAAATAAAGTATTATTAAAATAAGACACTCAATTACGTTTGGGTGTCTTTTTCATTATAATTTTATGTAAAATCTACATAATTTCTGCATATAAAAATAAGTTTTAGTATTGCGTTATAATCAAAAGTCGTATATACTATAGTCAAGGAGGACATAGAAATGTTGTTAGCAAGTAACGGATTGTCGTTTTGGCAAGAGATACAAATTGCATTTAGCGATATAGGCATAATACCCGCTATACTTTTGATATTGGGTACTATATTTATAATCGTAGAGATATTCCAACCCGGCTTTGGCTTCTTTGGAATTGCGGGCATAATTCTTGTCTTAGCAGGTATGGCAGTCAGATTGTTTATGAGCAAACGCGGTTCGCTTATAGTGCAGTTTTTCGTAATGCTTATATGCGTGACCGTAGTCGTATGTATCGCGCTTGCGATAATGTTGCATTCTCTCAAAAAGGGAAAACTGTCGCGTACTGGACTCATACAAAAGAGTTTGGCGGTATCAGAGGGCAAGAGTGGCGGCACGGAGGATTTTTCGGAGCTCGTTGGCAAGACCGGCAAGGCGGATTCCGTTTTGAGACCTGGCGGTAATGCAATCATCGACGGCAAGTTATACAGCGTAGTGTCTCAGTCCGCGCTTATAGAGAGAGGCAAGGATATAGAAGTCATTGCGGTCGAAGGCATGAAGATAACTGTGAAAGAGTGTTGAGCCTCTGCTCAATTTCGTGTGATAATCTTGCTATCGATTTACGCGCTAAGTTCGTCTACGCATTTTGACGTACATAAAGTACGACTGCAATACGTATCCTTCTTATCGCAAAAATCGCTTAAGCAATCTTTATTCGCACTCACTTAATCAGAGTCTCTAATTTAATACTAGATAAAAAATAAAATATACAATATAAAAGGAGTAAAAAATGGTTTTAATGACATTGGCGCTTGGCGCCGGCGGAATTACGGCAATTGTAGTTGCAGTCGTACTGCTTGTATTGCTTGCAATTATTTTCAGTCTTTTGCCTATCAGAATTTGGTTCAGAGCGCTCGTATCGGGCGTGAAGATCTCAATGACTAGGCTCATCGGTATGAAGTGGAGAGGCATCAAGGTTATTCCTCTTGTCGACGCATACATTTCTGCAAAGAAAGCGGGACTTGACATATCCATTGACGAATTGGAAAGTCACGTACTTGCAAGAGGTGACGTAATCAAAGTCGTCAACGCTTTGATATCCGCTCACTCGGCAAATATGGAGTTGACCGCAGAGACGGCAAGAGCAATCGACCTTGCAGGTAGAGACGTGCTCAACGCAGTCAAAGTATCCGTCAATCCAAAGGTAATCGAGACTCCGGCAATTGCCGCTATCGCAAAAGACGGTATTGAATTGAGAGTTAAGGCGCGTGTAACGGTAAGAGCAAATATCACGAGACTTATCGGTGGCGCAGGCGAGGATACTATCATTGCCCGTATAGGCGAAGGTATCGTCACGACGGTAGGTTCTGCAGAGTCGCATAAAGACGTGCTCGAAAATCCTGACGCAATTTCCAAGACGGTGCTCAACAAAGGTCTTGACAGCGGTACTGCTTATGAGATTTTGTCAATTGATATCGCAGATATCGACGTAGGCAGAAACATAGGCGCTCAACTCCAAATGGACCAAGCAGAAGCAGACAAGAGAATTGCAGAAGCAAAGGCAGAAGAGAGACGCGCAATGGCAGTCGCTTTGGAGCAAGAAATGAAGGCAAAGACCCAAGAGATGAGAGCTCTCGTTATCGAGGCAGAATCCCAAGTCCCCAAAGCAATGGCAGAAGCTTTGCAAAAAGGCAAGTTGGGCGTAATGGACTACTACAATATGCAAAACGTTATGGCAGATACCAATATGCGTAACGCAATCGGCGGAGTAGACGAGTCAAACAGCAAGAATAAGGATAAGAAATAATGTACGCATTTATTATTCCCATAGCAATGGTAGCTATTGGCATAATTATCACAGTTGTCGGCGCGTCTAGGCGGGCTAAAGAAGCCAAGAAAAAGCAAGATGCGGAAAAGGCGATGAGTTTGCTTGACAGCAAAGAGGATTTCAAAAAGTTCTTGGACTATGATTCCTCTAAGTCGGAGAGCCGTCCCCAACAGAGACCTCAACAGGTCTCGGCGGCTCAGCAGCAATCCACGGTATACCGTTCTCAACCTGCTCAGACGACTAAACAGCAGATGACGGCAGAGCTTCAACAGCGACTTGTCGAATTGAAGCGCAGACAAGCTGAGATAAATGCAGGCAAGGCAAACCAAACTGTTACGTCTACGTCTCATCACGACAGTCATTGCGATACCGCGCACAGAGATAGCAGCGATAAATACAGAGTGGAGTACGTACCCACTATGAACAGCATAGGCGGAAAGTCTACTGAAGGTTGCGAGGATCATTACAACGTCAGATACGTCAAAATCAATGAAGAAGAGGATCGCCAATTAGAGCTTACGGCTCTTCAAAAGGCAATCGTCTACGGCGAGGTAATCAATCAACCTGCTTTCAAAAGGCAATATCGCGGTAGATAACGCATAGCCAAAAGCGCAAATCAAAAAATAAAAGGAACTGTCATACGGCAGTTCCTTTTTTATATTGTCGTTTAAATTTACTTTCTGTCTTTCATTGGCACGTATTCCAGCGCAGGTTGCGCGCAGTTATACGCAGGACGCATAATTCTCGAGGAGTTGATAAGTTCTTCCATTCTGTGCGCCGACCAACCTGATATTCTTGCGATTGCAAATATCGGTGTATACAATTCTTGAGGCAATCCCAACATATCGTAAATAAATCCGCTATAGAAATCTATGTTTGCGCTTACGCCCTTATAGATACGTCTTTGATTGGATATGAGTTTGATAGCAATCTCTTCGACTTTTGAATATAGGTTGAAATCTCTCATAAGTCCCTTTTCTTCGCTGAGCGACTTAGTTGACTTTTTCAAAAGCAAAGCTCTTGGGTCGGAAAGAGAGTATACCGCGTGACCGATACCGTAGATAAGACCGCTCTTGTCAAACGCCTCTTTGTTGAGGATTTTGTTGAGGTAGCTTTCTATCTCTTCGTCGTCGTCCCAATCTGCGACGTTCTTTTTAATATCGCTGAACATTTGCGAAACTTTGATATTAGCTCCGCCGTGCTTAGGCCCTTTGAGCGAACCTATAGCCGCAGCGATAGCGGAATACGTGTCCGAACCGGAAGACGTAACTGCTCTTGCCGTAAAGGTAGAGTTATTACCGCCGCCGTGTTCTGCGTGCAATACGAGAGCAAGGTCGAGTATTTTTGCCTCCAACTTGGTATATTTGCTGTCAATTCTCAGCATATGCAAGATATTTTCTGCCGTTGACAATTCGTCTTTTGGCGCGTGGATAAAGAAAGAACTCTTATCCTTTATGTAATACTCATAAGCTTGATAGCTATATACCGATAGAAGAGGGAATAGCGCAATCAACTGCAAGCATTGACTAAGCACGTTATTAAGAGATATGTCGTTTGCTTTTGGATCGTAAGAATACAGCGTCAATACGCTTCTTGCAAGCGAATTCATCATATCGTTGCTAGGCGCCTTCATTATGATATCTCTTACGAATGTGTTTGGCAATGACTTACGGTATTTTGCAAGAATTTTTTTGAATTCGTCAAGCTCGGTTTGGTTTGGCAATTCGCCGAACAAAAGCAAGTAGGTTATTTCTTCAAAGCCGTATCTGTCGCTGTCAAAAAAATCTCCGCACAAAGAATTGATATTATAGCCTCTGTAATACAGTTGACCTTCGCAGGGGATAGTCTCTCCGTTGACAACCTTTTTTGCAATAACGTCGCTGATGCTGGTAAGACCCGTCAAGACGCCTTTACCGTTGAGGTCGCGGAGTCCTTTGTTGACTTTGTGTTGCACGAAAAGTTCGGGGTCAATGACTCCGTTGTTCATGCATTTGTCCGCTAAAGATGCTATTTTTCTCCCCAAATCAAGTTCTTTTTTCGATGACATTGCAAAATCCTCTCGACTTTTTTGTATATAATGATATATTTTATACTAATATCTACAAAAAGTCAATCAATAAGTAAGTAAATTTGTTGTATAGAGAAGTCAGCATTGTTATTTGCAAAAATTCAACGGATTTAAGGTAATTTGCTCAAATATTTTTTAACAAAATGCTTTATTATGTGTCGATTATATGATACAATAATCTTGTTTAAGAATAGTTTATACTTTATCGGAGATATTTATGGATCTTAAAAAGTTGAGAGACAACAGTGACGCCCAGGCAGATTACATGATGGATGAGATTACCACCATCATCAAGACTTGCGGCAAGCGCTTGCCGGGCAGTGACGGCGAAAAAGCCGCCGTAGAGTATATGGCAAACACGTTGAAAGAGTACAGCGACGACGTCAAGATAGAGCCGTTTGAGATGCATCCAAAGGCTTTTTTCAATTGGATACATATCATGGTTACCATAATACTTATGGCAATGGTCAGCTACTTCTTTATACCGCTATTGGCAATAATTTTAGTAGCAGTCGCAATGCTTTTGATGCTTTTACAATTCGTGTTGTATCTTGAGATAGTGGATTGGATTTATCCAAAACACACTTCGCACAACTTAATGGCTGTCAAGCATCCAAAGGGCGAAGTAAAGAGAAGAATACTTTTCAACGGACACCCCGACGTAGCCCACGAATGGACTATGAGCTATCTCATCAGCGGAGACGCTTTTGTCGCTCACTTCGTAATATCGATGATAGGTATTGTCGCTTTGACAGGCATATCGATTGCTTCAATCGTATTGCAGGGCGAAGTATCGTTCAAAATCGCAGACACTTCCGTTGCTAACGGCGTGCCAATGATTATGGGCTTGATATGCTTGATATTCGTACCTTTCTGGATTGCAATGTACAGAATGTGGAATACCAGCGTAATAGTAGACGGCGCAAATGACAACCTCACCGGTTGCTATATGGGCATCGCAGTAATGAAAGCTTTGCACGACGAGGGTATTGAATTGGAAAATACCGAAGTAGGCGTTCTCTTGACGGGCAGTGAAGAAGCAGGTATCAGAGGCGCAAGAGCTTGGGCAAAGAGACACGGCGCAAGCGGAGATTACAAAGACGTAGAGACTATTATATACGCATACGACACGTTGAGAGAAGGCAAGTTCTTGGCTGTCAACAGAAAGGACCTAAACAACACCGTCAAAGCAGACAAGCACGCAAGCGAGTTGTTCTACAATGCCGCAAAGAGCATTGACGTAACTTGTTCTTACGGCTCAGTACCTCTCGGCGCAACCGATTCCGCAGCGTTCAACAAGGGCGGTTATCAAGCCGTAGGTATTACCGCGCTTGACCATAAATTGCGTAATTACTACCACACTAGATACGATACTTACGACAATATGGATAAACAGTGTCTGTCCGATTGTTATAAGGTTACGGTTAAGACACTCGAAGATTTTGATAATGGTCTTTAATAATAAAATCTTATCAACCACGCAATGTCATTTCGATGAAATATTAAGGTCATTTCGACCGTAGCAGAGAAATCCCAATTCGTCTTACGTCATTCTGAGCGTAGCGGAGCGGAGTCGAAGAATCTCTGAATCAATAAACAAATTAAAAGCATAATGCAACGCTATTTAACGAGCGTTGCATATTTTTATTCAATAAGACTTCTATTTTTTTAAGAATTTTCACTTTTCCAAAAAAAGTATACTTTTACTGACTGCTCCCGAAAGAGCGTATTTTTACGATTACATTATACTTTACGCGCGAAAAAATTGCAATATTTTTGGGTCAGTAAAAGTATACCTTTTTTGTAATTTAGGATATTCAAAAAGACAGTAAAACAAAGTTTGTAATAAATAAAAAATATACAAATTTTGGATTTAGAAGTACCTGTCATATAGAAAATTCTATAGTTACAGCGTTGATAAGTATAGGAAAGGTATACTTTACATTGAGAAATAATCGACATAATTGATAAGAGAGGTGTCAACTATGAATTTAAGCAATAGAAAATTAATTCAAAGAGTATGCATAGTATCAATATTGGCGCTGGCAATACTATTGAGTTGTATGGGAATAATTTTCAACAATAATAACCAATACGCAAAGGCATTTACTACGGATGCTAATATTGCTTCGCAATCTACAGATTTGGGTGAATTAATTTTAGATAGTTATAAGACTAACACAACCGGTGAAGGTCAAGTCTTTGATAAAGATATTTTTTGGACACTTATTGCTCAAATAAGCGGCGAATCAACGCCCAATATGAATACGATAAAAAGCCTTGGCGCTAGTGCTAGTACGGCGAAAGATTTTAGGGAATTTAGCGCTGACGATAAAACGGATGTAGTAATAACGATAGGCGGTAAGAAGTGGACTGCCACATATTTATCCAGAAACAAAGCAGGAGAACCTATACTTACGCTTTGGTTGGCTATGTCAACGACTTATGGTAGATGGAATGATTCTCGTACTGCTAGTGCAGGTAATTATCCTACTAATATGTACGGCACAAGCTATATGAGAGCAGGTATGCTTAATAATGGCGGAGATTATGCGCCGACAAATACAGCTACTTCGCTTACAAATGTGCCTCAAAACTCAGACAGCCAATGGGCTATATATACTATGGACAATGACAAAGCCGCGGGTAGTATTAAACGATTTATAGAAATACCTGACAATATGGATTGGCAACATACACAGAGCGCAATAGAAACGGCAGATCAAACTTATGATTATAATAATGACGCATTGGACAATGGCGGCAGCAGTATTAGTTATGGCAATATAACGGGATACGCTAATTGGGCTTCAGACAGATTGTGGCTTCCTAGCGTAGCTGAAGTAGGTACTGGGGCTCAAGATGGATTGTGGAAAACTTCAACAAATCAATTTGCGAATCACTCAAGCACTACTTCAGATTCGTATGCAGCGTATGGATATTTACGTTCGGCTAGTTATGATTATAATACTTACACTACTGCGTATATAACACAACCTTCAGGAACTGGTATGATACCGTCTTATGTCGATCTTACGAGATGTGTTCGTCCTGCATTCCATTTAAATTTGCAAAAAGTTGTAGATACTCTAAATTATGCAGAGCCGACAGACGTGACGAATTATTACAATGGTAGCGGACAAAAAATAGGCGATATATCTGCTGATCAGTTGGGGTGGTATGTCTCTTCGGATATGGACATAACATACGATACAAGCGTAATGAAAGATGTGGGCACTTACACAGTCACAGCTAAACTTAAGAAATCCGTAATTGACGACGGGAAAGTATTTGTAGGAGAGGCAAATGACAGTGGAGAAGATTCGCATACAAGAAAATTTAAATTTATAATCAAGCCAAAACCAATGAGTATAACATGGACGGATGATGCCGACGGAATACCTACGCCGTCTCTTGATGATGAGGAGATATGCGGTAGCGACAATGTCACGTTGACCTATCAATATTCGGGTACATTGACGGTTGGCAACAAGCCTTATCCCGCCACGTCAACTAAGCCTACCAAGGCGGGTAGTTATACGGTATCAGTTCAGTCGTCGCTTGGCAACTCTAACTATAAAATTGACGACAAAGCGACAACGAGTAAATCATTCACTTTGGATATTCGTAATTTGAATATGCCTACTCTTGTGTCGACGGATTGGCTTACTTACAACGGCAGTAATCGACCCTATTCGGTTGATAGCAAGTCGTACAGTCCTACTTATCTTGAGATAACAGTCCCCACTATATTTAAAGACGAAGTGGAATTTGAGAGTAACAATATATCAGTCGTTTTAGCGGGGAAATATTATCTCAGCGTACATATCATAGACCCTGATAATGCTAGATGGGCGGATACGTTGACTACTGAAGACAGACATCTTGAATTTGAAGTCTTGCCATATCAAATCAACGTAGAGCTCAACGACGGAGCCGACAGTATGTCGGGCGTGTTTGAAGAGGATACCGAGATAGATATCGAAGTATTGACGAAGATATTCGTGGACCATAATATTACGGTAGATATTATAGGTACGTACAACGGAAATGATTACGCTTTATTTGAGAATTTGCCTCTTGACAGCGACAGTATTGAGCAGGTAATAACCAGAACCTTGACTACCTCTAAGTTGACGGCTATGGGCGATTATGTATTGGACGTCGTATTGCGAGAGGGCGAAGTTGACAACCGCAACTTTGCAATCAATTGCAACGAGGTCACTCTTACTATAAGCGAAGCCGCAAATGGCAGGGATATTTGGAGAATAACTGCAGGAACTAAGAAGTATTACGGAAGCAGACACTACGAGGATATGGGTACTGACAACGTCGTATATACCGCTACCATTCCATACGACAGTAAGGTTACGTACGGCATAGAGCTTACGCCGGGCACGGAAGGATTGGCAGTAGAAGACTACAACAGCGACGGCTATATCCACGGATATATGACGGTCGCAAAGACAGACGGTAACACCGCAGTAGGCCGCAATGCCGACGAATATACCACTTCGGTCAGACTTAGAGATAATGATACGCACGAGGTCGTAATCTATACTATCACTTGGACGGTGTCGCCGCACAAATTTAACCTATCTGGCGTCAAGTGGAAAGACGACGGTAAGTACGAATACACAGGCAGTGCGATAAGCCCAAGCCTAGAAGGATTGCCAAAAGAACTTGAAATTAAGAATTTAATGGGCGCAAATACCAGCGGAACAGCTGTCAAAACTTACGGTAACGTCACGGCTACTTTCAAGATTAAAGACGGCTATTTAGATACCAACTATATTTTGCCGGAGCAAGGCGATACCGATAGCTATGACGGAGATTTCACTTGGAGTATAGCTTGGGAGATAGTACCGATACAGATAAAGCTCAATTGGGACTATAAAGATACGCAAGATATCAATGACGTCCCCTTTAAAGTATTGGTACTGTCTGACAACAGAGTGGCTGATAAGATAGATTATGAATATTACGAGACAGACAACCAAGGTAATATTATCAATAATAAGCCGCTATTAGAAAACGAGATAGAAGTAGACGCAACAAAGGTCAAGTATTACAAAGCGTTGCCTAAACTCCAAATCCTCTATCAAAACAACTATAAGTTCCCAGACGGAGCGGACTTGTATTCATACGTATTCGGCGTAGGCGGAGATTCTACGGCAATAACCGTATCGCTTGCATCTACCGAGTATACGTATACGGGTAAAGACGTTGTGTTGAAATGGGCGGCAGGTACGCCTACGGCAAGTCTTACGTTTACGTACTATGAAGGCGACGTATTTGGAAACAAGATAGATTACGTGCCTAAGACAGTTGGCGCTTATTGGGTAGAAGTTGCGTCAAAGAACGCTTCAGTAGTATTGAGCGGAGACACAAGATTCCAATTTGAGATAACAAAGAACGAAATATCTAGCGAGTGGAACACAAGCGCTAAACCGCCGGTACTGCGCAATTTGACGAGACTCCAATTGCAAGAGGGCATAACGTACGAATACTATGACGCGGATATGCACAAGGTAGACTTCAGCGCGTTGAGCGCAGGCGGAACGTTCAAGATTAGAGCGGTGTTGAAAGATACGCTTAACTTTAAGTTTGACAACAGCCAAGTGGAGACTGAATTGGTAGAGTTTACCGTCGCGCCGGGCGAGGAGTTAAAAGATCCGTCGGATATCAGCAATCCCAATTATAAGTTTGACGACGAAGAGAATCCGCCAAAGAAACCTGAAGTAACGATAGAGTGGGACAAGACGAAGAATCCGCCTGAATTGAAGATACCCGACGATTTAAAGGATAAATTGCACCCCGAGTATGAGTATTTTGACAAGGACGGAAATCCTGTCAAACCCGAAGATTTGAAACCGGGCGAAGACTATACCGTCGAAGTAAAGATACCCGAGGGCGAAAAGAATAAGTTTGATTTCGTCGACAAAGACGGCAACAAGATAGACCCTGACAAAATACCGTCGTATGAGTTTGAGAAGAAACCTGATAAGGATTCGACAGGCGCGGGAACGCTAGACGATTTGCTTGCCAAACTCAAAGAGATACCGCTATGGCAGATTATTGCAATGATAATCAGTACGGTATTAATAATAATCTTCTTATCGCAGACTGCAAAATACGAAGGCGAGAGAAAGAAGTACAAAAAGAAGGCAGACAAGTTGGAGAGTTCTTTATATGCAGGAGCATTTCTTGGTTTGGCGTTTAGCGGATGGACGGCGATAGCGTGCGTATTTATGGCGTTGGCAGTTGCAAGTTTAGTAATAATGCTGATAGCCAAGAGCAGACGCAACAAGGCGGAAGAGGATTATGAAGACAGCCTTGAAGAGTACAGACGCAACGAAAAGAGTTCCGACGAGCGCAGAAGGGAAGAAGAATACTCGCGCAGAGACGACGAATACAGACGTCGCCGTGACGAAGATAATATGCGTCGCGACGAAGAGATGCAAATGATGTTTATGCGTATGTTTGGCGGAAATGCAGGCGGTAATATGGGACAAGGTATGCCTCAAGGCGGATATATGGGCGGAGGCTACGGAATTGGTCCTGACGACATACGCGGAATAATTTCCGACACCGTTACGGCGTTGCTCCCGAGTATGCAACAAGCTCTTCCGCAACAAGCCTCTACAAATGACGAACTCGTACAAAAGCTTATTGAAAAGAGCGATAGAAACGACGAGCGTATCGAACACCTTATGAAAAATCAGGACGCTCTTATAGCTAAGTTGTTGGAAAGAGAGCCAATTCAACAAGTTGCCGCGGCGCAAGTAGTGGAAAAGCCTATTGAGAAAATAGTCGAAGTACCCGTCGAGAAAATTGTGGAAAAGATAGTCGAAGTACCCGTCGAGGTTGAGAAGATAGTAGAGAAAGAAGTCAAGGTCGAAGTTCCTGTCGAAGTCGAGAAAATCGTCGAAAAGGAAGTAATCAAAGAAGTGCCTGTCGAAAAGGTCGTAGAGAAGATTGTGGAGAAGGAAGTCAAAGTTCACGTACCTGCTCCCGAAAAGCCAAAGAAAGAAGTAGCTCCAAGACTTACGCTTGACGAGGCATACGCGCTCCTTTCAAAACAACAGCAAAAATACTTTGACGGTTTGAGACAGTACGCTCTTTCAAAGCCAAATAGCAAAGAGAAGAAGTCGACATACTCCATCACGATAGGACAGTCTACAATCAATCCGCTTTTGAAATTGACGATCAAGAAAGATATGACTGTAGCGCTTTTCAAGATGGAAGACGAGTACTTGAAAGACATTAAGAGAGACGCTTCAAGCGACGGCACTAAAGTCAAAGTCAAGGAGACTGAAGTAGCGATCGCCGACGCTCAAGCATGCAAGGTAGCTAAGAATATGATAGACCTACGCGAAGACCAAATTGAGCGCTATCAAGACTTACTTAAGGAACAGAGAAGCGTAAGAAATAAAAAGTAGGTAACCGACTGCGTATAGCGGCGCACCTTTTGCCTAATCAGCGAGTCGACTCTCGGGGTCACGTACGGCAAGCCCTCACCGCTCGGTCGCTCTTGCTAAGACAAAATCTGCACCACTCTCCGCACTCGGACGATACTACAAGAAGTGGAATAATAAAAGCGCAAGGCGAGAGAATACTCTCGCCTTTGTCATTACGGCTGCAGTGGGAAAACTCAATGCATTACACAGACGTTGCAAGCGGGCAGTTTGCGCTTGACAAGAACGCAAGCAACAGACAGAGCATGCCTGCGTTGTTGCTAAATAGTCCGTTGTTGTTATTTCTGCAATTATTGCAACCGCAGGAGTTGCATCCGCAGTCGTTGTTACAGTTGTTGCAATTATTATTGCAACCGCAAGAGTTGTTGTTGTAGCTCAAGAGCGCTACCAAGAGCAAAAGACTTGTACAATTATTATTCATAGTTACCTCCTTTTGTCAAAAAGCCTTATCAATCTACAATATGTCTTAAAAATCCATTGTGTGACGGATATATAATAAAAGCTGTATAAAACCAACTAATTTTTGTCATTTCGAGCGAAGTCGAAATTTC
The DNA here is from genome assembly GCA_947176265.1 of uncultured Clostridia bacterium. GTDB lineage: Bacteria > Bacillota > Clostridia > Christensenellales > UBA3700 > RACS-045. The sequence goes on from CAMWQA010000027.1 coordinate 14,495, forward strand.
TACCCATTAAATTAAAGGAGAAGCATACTTATGATTTGTCTTACCGTCAATCAGCAACAGGAAAACTTTGTCAGAGATTGTCTGCCTCCCAACGGCGTGTTGCGAAATTCGGCAGACTATTTTTATATATTTTCCGACAGCACGCGACTCAAGATACTTTGCGCGCTATGCAGTATGGAGCTTTGCGTGGGGGATTTGAGCTATATCCTCGGGTTAAATCAAACGACAATATCTCATCAACTCAAACTTCTTCGAGACAACAAAATAGTCGGGTGTCGCAGGTACGGCAAGATAGTATTTTACCGTATCGTCAACGAAAACGTCGAACGCACTTTGACTATTGGTATAGAAAACGCCTGTCCGACTAGAGACTTTGCATAGCGCTGCGCCTTTCGTCCTAAATACTGGAGGCCCTCGGGGGCACGTACATATAGTACGCTCGCCGCTCGGTTACCGTCTCACGGACAAAAATCACAGCGCTCTTCAAAGTCTCTTAGTTGTTTAATTTTATTGCCACAAATTGCAAGACGTGATATAATATTGCTATGGACAAAATAAGACAAAAGCTCAAGGATTTGCCTACTCAAAGCGGCGTATATATCATGAAATCCGCTTCCAATCAGATTTTGTACGTAGGCAAGGCGAGAAATCTCAAAAACAGAGTTAATCAGTATTTTTCGAATTCCGCCAACAAGACGGAAAAGACGATACGGCTCGTCGCGCGTATTGCGGATTTTGAATACATTATTACTGCCAACGAAATTGAGGCGCTTGTACTTGAAAACAATCTTATTAAAAAGCACAAGCCGCCTTACAACATACTTCTCAAAGACGACAAGTCCTATCCTTTCGTCAAAATCAACGTCAAGCAAGATTTCCCCAAAGTCGAAGTAGTGCGCAAACTCAAGAATGACGGAGCTAAGTATTTTGGACCGTATATGCAGGGCATAACCAGCAAGGACATTTTAGAGCTTGTCGAAAGCGCGTTTTGTTTGCGCTCTTGCAATCACGACTTTGCGCATTTGCCCAAAAATCACAGACCCTGTCTAAATTATCATATCAACCGCTGTTTAGCTCCTTGCGACGGACGTTGCAGCAAAGAGCACTACGCGAAGCAAATCGAAGAGGTCGTGTCATTCCTGTCGGGCAACGACAAGAAGATTGCCAATCTTTTGCAACAAAAGATGAACGACGCCGCCGAAAACGAAGACTTTGAACTTGCCATATTCTATCGCAAGAAATTGGAGATATTGGACAAGCTTGTGCGCCGTCAAGTGACTGCGTTGCCAAAAGACTTTGATCTTGATATATTTGCGATTGCTTCCAACGGACTCAACACCGTCGTCAGCGTGCTTTTCGTGCGCGGCGGAAAACTTGTGGGCGGAGATAAGCAAGTTGTCAACGATCTTTCGCCCAACGACGAAGTGGTACTGTCCAACTTTATTTTGGCGTACTACGATAAGGTCAACTACATTGCCAACGAAATCGTCATAGCGTCGCAAATCGACGAATGCGAATTACTTGGGGAGTACCTTACGCAGAAGAAAGGCAGCAAGGTAAATATCATCTTACCGCACCAAGGCATCAGACGGCAGCTTGCCGATATGGCGGTCAACAACGCAAGCGATTATCTCGAAAAGTCGCTGTCTATCAAAGAGCGCGAAGATAATATGACGGTGGGCGCAATCATTCAACTTCAAGAATATCTTAAGTTGCCCAAGATGCCAATCAGAATGGAATGTTACGACATATCCCACGTCCAAGGCACTGACAAGGTTGCGTCAATGGTCGTATTTACCAACGGCGCGCCCAACAAGGCGCATTATCGCAAATTCAAGATGAAATACGCGCTTGGCAACGACGACTTTGCGGGACTGCAAGAGGCTTTGACAAGGCGCATTGACGAGCTTGCAAAGGCGCAAGACGAGAGTTTCGGTACTCGTCCCGACTTGCTCGTCATAGACGGCGGTAAAGGACAGCTCAGCAGCGTCGTAGAGATTTTGCATGAAAAAGGAGTGGACGATATATCCGTCATAGGCTTAGCAAAGAGAGAAGAAGAGGTTTTTGTGCCTCATCAAAGTCAACCGATAATCTTACCGCGCAACAGTTACGCGCTCAAGGTTTTGCAGCGTATCAGAGACGAAGCGCACCGCTTTGCAATCACTTTCCACAGGTCGCTCCGTCAAAAGCGCCAGACGCACAGCAAATTGCTTGCAATTGACGGCGTAGGCGAAAAACGCGTCAAGGCTCTATTCGACGCATTTAAGAATATTGAGAATATTCGCAACGCGTCGGTGGAGGATTTGCTTTTGGTAAAGGGGATAGACCGTAGGGCTGCGGAGAATATATTTGCGCACTTCCACCAAGAGTAAATAAAAATCATTTTACTTTTTTTACAAATTGTAATATTATTAAGGCTATGAAGTACAAAGCAATATTTTGCGATTTTGACGGCACGCTCTACAGAGAGGACCACACAATATCGCAAGTCAACAAAAGAGCAATCAAAGAATTTACGCAGGCGGGCGGAAAGTTTGTCATATCCACTGGCAGGCTTTTTTCCGCAATCTATCCAAAACTTGAGGAGCTTGAATTAGACGGCGACGTCATCGTATATCAAGGCGGCGGCATATTTGATATTAAGTCGAAGAAACAAATCTACGGCAAGTTTTTTGACAAAGACGACACCATTGCCGTGCTTAAATATATCGAGTCTTTGGGCGAGGACTATACGCCTTTAGTATATATTGACGACACTCCGTATTGTCAGGAATTCAACGAAGCGGTAGGCGTATTTATAGGTATATGCGCGGTGGGATACGAGGTCACTCATAAGCCTTTGTCGAAATTTGTCGAAGAGAGCAAGTCATTGCCAATAAAAGTAGTAGTACTTGCCGACGACGAGCATTGCAAAAAGCTTGTGCGCGAGGGCAGAGAGAAATTTCCTCAACTTGCCATAATGCGCTCGCACCAATTGGTAGTAGAGGCTATCACGAAGGGAATCAACAAGGGCGAGGCAATCAGATGGCTTTGCGACAAATACGGCGTTGACGTCAGCGAAGCTATCGCAATGGGCGACAGCGAAAACGATATTGAGATGATTAAGACGGCAGGGCTTGGCATAGCCGTAGGCAACGCTATGGATACCGTAAAGCTTGCCGCAGACTACATCGCGGATACCAACGACAACGACGCAGTCGCTCAAGTGATTTATAAGTTCTGCTTGAAGTGAGATGCCGTAATTTTACACGGCAATAATTCTCCCTATGTTTCTTCAAACTCTCTTGACGTAATAGAGTACGCCTGCGTTCGTTTTCATCGTCTAGAAAAAATTCTTGCTCGTGAAAACTTACGTCACTCACATCGCGCAGAACTAGGCGGCAAAATTAGTGTTAGAGAGAAAAGTGTGTAAATATGTCATTTCGACCGTAGTGGAGAAATCTCAATCCGTATAATAAGAGTTGAAAAAGGAGTTTTGCTATGAAGACAAAACAGCAAATGATAGAAGAGGCAATCGTCGAGACAGTCAAGCTCGGAGATTTTTGCCGACAAGCCGAATTGGAGATATTGGTAGGCGACAAAGACGACGACATTACGTTCAAGTCGGTGCTTGTCAACCGTCCGGGATTGTTGCTTGCCGGTTTTGAAGATTATTTCGGCAATGCCCGCGTACAGGTAATAGGCAATGCGGAGTATTACTATCTTGCGTCTTTGCAACCCGAGGCGAAACAAAAAGCTTTGACGAGACTTTGCGTGCAAAAGATACCTTGCATAATCTACGCAAGGGGAATTCAACCCACGCAAATGGAGATTGACATTGCTAAGCAATACGGCATACCGGTATTGTTGTCGGACATGACGACCAATTGGCTGATGCAAGAGATAAGCGCGTATCTTGACGACTTGCTTGCGCCTACGGAAGTAGTGCACGGTTCTTTGCTTGACATCAACGGCGTTGGCGTACTTTTGACGGGCATTAGCGGCATGGGTAAAAGCGAAACCGCGATAGAACTTATCAATAGAGGACACCGTATCATTGCCGACGACGCAGTCGTAGTCAAAAAGGTCCGCAACGATTTGGTAGGTAGCGCGCCCGACAAAATCAAGCACTTTATCGAGGTTAGAGGACTTGGAATAATAGATATTAAGAGTATGTACGGCGTAGGAGCAGTGCTTGACAGCGAAGATATTGACCTCGTGATACACCTCGATAAAGACGCAAATCTTGAGGACTACGACAGACTTGGCTCAATGGATAACACCTATGAGATACTAGGCGAAAGCCGTCCGCAAATAAATTTGCCGGTATTGCCGGGACGTAACTTGGCGGTAATCGTAGAAGTCGCAACTCGCAATTTCCAACTCAAGAATCAAGGCTACGACGCTTTGGAAGAACTTCGTAAAAGGACGAATTTAAAATAATGAATAATTATGAGAAGATGAAGCTTGCTCGCCTTTGCGACGAAGATTGCGACGGTATGGATGACGAAGATTTGCTTGCGTCAGAAAAATACGAGAGCGACAGCGAAGCGTTTAAGAGGAAGTATAAAGAGTTTTACACTGATATTAAGATTGATCGTCACGAAGACTGGTAATTATGGCGACTGCGTATATCAGCCGTCTTTTTACCCAATCGTCGGGTCTCGGGGTATCGACGTGTACGGCAAGTACACTTGACGATACCGCTCGCCCTAGCTAGTGCAAAAATACGACTAATCTCCACAGTCGCCCGAGACTTACATATTGTCATTCTGAGCGAAGCGTAGCGAAGTCGAAGAATCTAATGCAAAGTCATTCCGACCGCAGTGGAGAAATCTCAATCATTATTTGATTTGATTTGTTTTCGTTGTTGAACTTCAAGTTCTTTTATAATTTTTTCGGGAGTGGGGAGTTCTTCGGGCATAGTGCCACCAAGTCTTTGTATAGTATCGCGCACGGCTTTGCCGACAACGTAATGAGCGTTGTTCGCCTTTTCTGGAGTGTCGGTATTTTCACGGCGCATTTTCTCCTCTGTTTGAGTAATGCGGAATAAATTTGCGGCAAGTTCCGTACCGCCCATATAATCTAATATTTCTTCGCCGTTTTTCAATCCCTTATGATCGGCAATATCTCTTGCCGTCATGCCGCCGTATAGGCCTTTATAGCCCGCATCTTGAAAAGTTGCATATTCTTTGTTTGTTATTATTCCCGCTTTATGGGCAGCTTCGGCAAGGAGCATATTTTTTTGTTTTATGTCTCCGCGTATAAACAATCGTTTTTCGTCTTCTGTGAGTTTATCAAATACCTCGGCAAGTTCTTGCTGACGAGTTTTGACGGCAAAGTAAGTTTGCCCCATAGCAATGACTTCTTTGCGCGGGTCGCCGTTCATTACGATAAGATAGCAAGCATAGCGAGTAAGGCGATAATCTAATTGTTGACGCTTTGCGCCACTACCTATTTCAACCATTTTCCTGACCTCAGGAAAATGGTATTCAACTACCTGTTGACTGATCTTGCATGTAATTTGAGCAGTTTTGATTACTTTGTGAAAGTTTTCCCATTTTGCATATTGCAATGCGATTTGCAATTCGCGGGCAAGCCAAAATTCATTGCCGTTTTCGTCAATATGCTTGATGTCGTCAAATAATTTTTTCTGTTGTGAGTTTAGTTCGTTCATATAATTATTATACCATAAAGCAGAGTAGTAATCAATGGTTAATTCGGAAATTTAATATTCTATTGTTTTATTATTCTTTACCCAATTTTGATATTCTTGTTCATCTACAGGGGATTGTTTCGTAATTACGTATTGTTCAACTATGTCGCCGCTGCCGTTAAATTTAAGTTTGTTATTTACATATTCTTTCAATTGGTTAAATAATCTATAGAATTCTTTGTCCGCATAGATATTCAGTATGTAAAATCCCTCAAGGTATACTTCAATTGAGTGCCAATATAAATCTTGTTTGGTTACTATTACTTTCTTGTCGTTAGTATCCATTTTAAAACCTCTCTTAATTTATTGCATTTTAACTGCTATAATGTGATTTATCAAATCTCCAGGCACATTATATATC
>CAMWQA010000028.1 GCA_947176265.1 uncultured Clostridia bacterium
GTCCAATGATATATTCGTCGAGTTTAGCCTTTATCTCGCGCGGTTTGAGCAATTTGAGGTCATTTGAACTCTCTTCTTTCTCTTTTATATTGAGATTAAGGCTCTCTTTCTTTATCAAATTGACGCAAGTAGCTACGCAATCGTAGCATATCCCCGCGTCGGGTTCTGCTCCCGGTATGATGAAATCCACGTCTTCGTAAAGCACCCTACCGCAGAGCATACATTTTCTTTTAGCTTCCAAACTCAACCTCTCTCATCAAAAATTTTGTCTACGAGACCGTACTCCAATGCCTCTTGAGCCGACATATAGTTGTCTCTCTCGCAGTCTGCAAGCACCTTTTCAAAAGGCTGTCCGCTGTTTTTTGCAAGTATCTTGGTAAGTTTTTCTTTTGTTTTTTGAATATGATTTGCCAAAATTTGAATTTCCGTGGCCTGTCCGCTTGCTCCGCCGAGAGGTTGATGAATCATTACTTCGCTGTTGGGCAAAACGTATCTCTTACCCTTTGCTCCCGATGAGAGCAAGAAAGCTCCCATTGACGCAGCCATACCTATACAAATCGTGCTGACGTCGCACTTGATATAATTCATCGTATCGTAGATAGCCATACCTGCCGTAACGCTACCGCCCGGGCTGTTGATGTAAAGGCTGATATCTTTAGTTGAGTCTTTTGCCTCGAGATATATAAGTTGAGCTACGACGGTATTTGCAAGCGCGTCGTTAATCTCCCCCGTAATAAATACAATTCTGTCTTCCAAAAGTCTGGAATAGATATCGTAAGCTCTCTCGCCGTTTTCCGTTCTGTCAATTACGTTTGGCACCAATGTTGCTTTCATAGTCATGACCTCCAAAATTTATTTTCTCAACCGTCTTCCGTCCAAGTCTACACTTAATTATTAGCTTGTTTTTTGCATAATATTACCGTCGATAGGACGATATTTTGTCAATTATTTGATTGTATTGTTGTTTTTGAGATACTCAAAGAGCTTGCTTGTGATGAGGTCTTTTCTCAAATAATCTCTGTATTGCTCGTTGATATATCCCTTGTACTCGTCGAAAGTCTTGCCTGCTTGTTTTGCCATTTCAGCAATCTTCTCGTCGATCTCTTCTTCTGATACAGGTACTTGAACTGCTTTGAGGAGCGCGCCCATGGTCAAGCCCAACTTAACGTTCTTCTCCGCCGTCTCCTTGTAATTCTCTTTCAACTTCTCTTTCGTCATACCCGTGTACTTATAGTAATCTTCCGCTTTGAGCCCTTGATATTGCAATCTTTGCTCAAATTCTTGGATCATATCTTCGATTTGATTGTCTATCATACATTGAGGAATTTCTACCTTAACGTCGTCTGCGATCATTTGGATAAGATCGTTTTCGAGTTTATTGTCGGCGTCTCTGTTCTTTCTCTCCTCGATTTTACTCTTTACGTCAGCCTTGTATTCAGCCACGGTATCAAACTCGGATATATCCTTTACGCTCTCGTCGTCAAGAGCAGGTACGTCTTTGACGTTGATTTCGTGCAACTTGACTGCAAATACAGCCTCCTTGCCTGCTAAAGATTTCTCGTGGTATTCTTCTGGGAAAGTTACTACTACGTCTTTTGCGTCTCCGATATTCATACCAACGACTTGCTCTTCAAATCCAGGGATAAACATACCGCTGCCCAACGTAAGAGTTTGTTTCTCTGCCGTTCCGCCATCAAACTTGACTCCGTCGACGCTACCGCTGTAATCTATCGTAACTTGATCGCCGTTTTGCGCAGGTCTGTCTACTACCGGAATCCATGCTCCCGCTTCGTCAAGCTTTGCCTTTATCTCTGCTTCGACTTCTTCATCGGTTACTTCGACCTTGTCTCTCTTTATTTCCAATCCCGTATATTTGCCAAGCGTAACGTCAGGCTTACATTGCACAGTCAACGTAAATTCAAGCGTCGTGTCGCTTATTGCGTTTATACCTACTTCGGGGGTATCTACAGGCTCGAGGTCCTTTTCTTGCTCGAGAACCTTGCCGTACTCTTGAGGTAAAATGATATCCAAAGCGTCGTCCATAACTATTCCGATACCGTAAGCGTTGATAGCTACCTTATACGGAACGTGTCCCTTTCTGAATCCGCCGATTTGATACTTATTCTTGCTTTTCTCATACGCTTTCAAAAGCGCGTCTTGCCAATCTTTAGAATCTACTTTGACGGTGATTTTTGCTTTCTTTTTTTCCAAGTTTTCTACTGTGTAATTCATATAATAATGTCTCCTAAATATTGTTCTCTATATTGAATGTCTCCCCGACAAAACCACACTCTTGGAGTGCGTATCGGGTTTAACTTTATAGATTTTAGCACACAAAATAAAAAATAGCAATTATTATTGCAATAATTCCGCCTATAATTTATAATAAATATATAAATAATATCAATACTTGAGGAATTTTGCCCCAAAAGCTTAAAAATTCGCCCGTTTATTTGATATGAGGATAGATGTATGCCCAACGATTACGTTACTATAAAAGCTTTGGTAAGCGAAATAGACAATTTTGCTAAAGGCGGTAAAATAGATAAAGTCAATATGCCCGAAAAGGACGAGATTTGTATCAACGTCAGAAATCAAGGACAAAACAGATTACTGACTATATCTTGCAACGCAAATAATCCGCGTATTCATCTCGACGGAGATAAAAAACAAAATCCGTTGACTGCTCCGTCATTTTGTATGCACTTGCGAAAACACCTCACCGGCGGTATTATCAACTCGGTTTCCCTGCTAGGCGAAGACAGAATAGTGTGCTTTGACATCACTTCGCACAACGAAATGCGCGATAAAGTGGATTTCAAACTTATTGCCGAAATGATGGGAAGATACTCCAATATCCTGCTTATCAAAGGCAATTCTACAATATCCGACACCCTCAAACAAGTGTCTTACGATACGATGACAAAGAGGTGTTTGCTCGCAGGCGCAAAATACGAATTACCCCCTCAAAGCAAACTCTTGCCTACTCAAAATAAAAAAATATCTCAGCTTTTGAAAAGCTATAACGGCAACGATTTGGCGAAGTTTCTCATCTCCAACGTGTCGGGACTTGCGCTGATTACGGCAAGACAAATACTGCTTGATTGCGGTATCGCCATAAACGCAAATAAGCTTGACGACAAAGATATTGATAGACTCGTCAATACTCTTCTAGAGTATTGCGATATAATCAACAGCCCCAAATACTCCCCTTGCGCCTTGATCGGCGAAAATATGGGAGGAGATTTTTTTGTGACGAAATACCAAGAATTCGACGGACTACAACCTACCCAAAGTCTCAACCGTGCCGTGGTACTCTGCACCGTAGAAAAGGACAGATTAGAGCGCAGACAGGACAGAACTAAATTTTTGCAAAAAGCTTTTAACTCTCAACGTAAAAAATTGCTCTCAAAACTTGAAAAAGACAAAAACAAACTTCAAGAATGCGAACGCACCGAAGAGATGAAAAAATTGGGCGATTTGATTTTGTCCAACGCTTGGGCACTTAAAAAAGGAGATAAAGTAGCAAAAGTCGTAGATTACTTTGACGAAAACGCCCCGACGATTGAAATACCTCTCGACGAGAGACTTACTCCCCAACAAAACTCGCAGGCTTACTATAAAAAATATGCAAAACTCAAACGTACTTACGCCGCAGTGACGGAACAACTTGAAAAGCTTATGCAAGATATTGAATATCTGGAACCCATTGCGCCGTCTTTGGAGATTTGCTCTACGAGCGACGAAATTGCCGAACTCGAAGACGAATTGGCTTCAATCGGCGCGTTGAAGAAAATACGCAAGGAAAAGCGCAAGACCAAGCCGTCCCAGCCTATCGCCTACGAAGTAGACGAATTTGTGATATTGGTAGGTAAAAACAACTTGCAAAACGATAAACTTACCTTCAAAGTTGCCAACGGCGGAGACTTATGGATACACACGAAAGACGCTCACGGAAGCCACGTCATAGTATTTGCCGAAGCAAGAGAAATCCCCAATAAAGTTACGCAAATTGCCTGCGAAATAGCGGCGTATTATTCGCTTGGAAAGAAAGATAGCGGAAGCAAAATTCCCTGCGACTACACTCCCCGTCGCAATCTAAAACGACACCCATCGGGAAAAATGGGAATGGTACTGTATACGACATATAAGACGGCTATGGTAATACCCAACGAGCATAAAGAATATTTATCAAAGTAAAAACTTAAAATCCCATTGCCTTTTTTACAATAAGCATTTTCTGCTCTCCGCATAGTTTCTTAAGTAGTTCAAATGCTACGTCAGGCGCAGTCTCGGGACAAAAAGAAGTTATCACATTATCGTCCACAACCACTCTCTCATTGATAATATTTACGCCAAACTCCGCAAGTTGCTTTTGCCTAAATCCATTATTCAGACAGTAAGTTGTAGCGTTTCTATTTTTAAGAACACCGCTCTTTCCTATTGGCAAAGCTCCTACGCAGACGGAAGCGATTATCTTGTTTTGCTCATTAAATCGTCTAATTAAATTGAGAAATTTTTCGTCATACGCTTCTTCATAAAAACCATATTCTTCAAATCCGCCGGGTATTGCCAAAGCGTCGTACTCGTTGACATTTATCTCGTCAATGGTTTTATCTACCACGATAGGTACGTTAAATGCGCTGTTTACAACTTTGTTAAATCCGCAAGTCTCAACAAATACTTGATAATTATAATCGTTTCTTGCCCAACCCATTACATCAATGAAAACGCTAAACTCCATAGTTTCAAAGCCCTTTGCGCAAAATAGCAATATCTTCATTTAACACCTCTTAAACTGTCCAAAACATCTTGAAAATAACTCGGCAGCGTAGCTTCAAAAGTCATGACTTCTCCGCTTCTCGGATGCGTCAAAACCAACTTATGCGCATGCAAAAGTTGCCCTTTTAAATTAAATTTATTGCTCCCTCCGTACTGCATATCGCCAACTACAGTATGCCCAATATGCTTGCTGTGTACGCGTATCTGATGCGTTCTGCCAGTCTTGAGCTCATATTCTATAAAAGTGTATCTTGCAAATCTCTCAATTACTTTATATAAAGTAATTGCCTCTCTACCAGCGTTGTTGCGCGAGACCGCCATCAACTTCCTATCTTTAGCCGAGCGGTCGATATACGTATGAATTGTCCCTTCGTCGGCTTTGACGACGCCGTCGACAAGCGCGTAATAATATCTCTTGGCGGATTTTGTAGCAATTTGTTCTTGCAAAGATACGTGAGCAAAATCGTTTTTAGCCACAACAAGCAATCCCGACGTATCCTTGTCGAGTCTGTGCACTATGCCCGGACGGACTACTCCATTGATAGAACTCAACGACTTGAGATGATACAAAAGCGCGTTGACGAGCGTGTTGTCATACGCCCCGCTAGCCGGATGAACAACCATGCCTTGCGCCTTGTTGATTACCGCAATATCTTCGTCTTCATAGACTATGTCTATGGGTATATTCTGCGGAGTTAAATCAAGCTGTCTGATCTCTTCGGGCATAAGCTCTATTACGTCGTTTGTTTTGAGCGTATATCCCGCCTTTTTGACGACTGATCCGCCCACCGAAACTTTGCCTTTTTCTATCAAATTCTTGATATGAGAACGACTGTCTTGCGAACGCAAACCGAGATATACGTCGAGCCTTTGACCTGCGTCTTGAGCCTCAACCGTATAGCAAATCACTTCGCCGTATAAGTCATCTTGAAATTCAAAATCTTTTTCCATAGTCTAAAAATATCAAATATAGGTCGATTAAACCTCGTTTGCGTCATCTTTGTCGGTATTTTCGCCCTTACTTTTGTCAGACTTTTTGAACTTGACGATACCCAAATCGCCTTCTTTATAATCGAACACGATATAGGCGCATATCATAAATACTCCCAACACCAGATAAACGTCGGCTACGTTGCCAACGCCAAAGCCCGTATTGAAAAGTTTTTCAAAAATTCCGTCTAAAAACATATATTGAATAAAATCTCTAACCAAGCCGTCGCAAAAAATTCTGTCTACGAGATTGCCAAGTCCCCCCGAAATCAAAAGCAACATAGACCATCTAAACAGCCAAGATGTCTTTGGCCTTTTTAGCGCATTTAGCAGTACTATTACGGCTAACGCAATAGTCAAAATTACAGTCAAAGCTATCAAAAAGCCTGTTTTGCCTGAAAATGCCGAAAATGACGCGCCGTCGTTAAAGCACGGATAAATAGCAAAAAGCCCATCTACCAACACGTAACTTCTATAAGAAGTCAATCCCAATCTGTTCATTACGACGTCTTTGGAAATCAAATCGCTTGCAAGTAATAGCGCAAATATTAAAAAATCTATTAAAACACGCTTTAATACCGCGTTTTTATCTTGAATTTTCAACATATCTTACTTAATCTGTCCTTGTATTGATACTCCGCCGGGGGTAAACAGAAACATATTATCGGCAATTCTCTGCTCACAACCGCCAAGCGCGTATATTGCGCCGTTGAGAAAATCCAAAATACGTTGAGCGTATTTCTGATTTATTCTGTTAAACTCGACGATTATAGCCTGTCTGTTGCGAAGATTATCTATTATGTCTTGCACCTCTGACAATGTCTTTGGAGTCACAATCAAGATATTTTGCATATCCCCATTGAAATATTGCTGTTGTTTTTTGTTGCGGAAAGAGAAAAGTCCCTTCTTTTTTGCAGGCTCATAATTATTATTTCTTCCGTCAAAGTCTATGCCGTCATCTTGATACTGATAAGCCTGCCCCATTGGCATCTGTCCCATAGGCTGCTGAGGAGCATAAGGTTGTCCATACGGCTGTTGAACGTACTGCTGATTGACGAACTGCGGTTGAGGAATCGGTCCTTGATATGGCGGTTGCTGAAAAACCGGTTGATAATTGGCTTGCGAATACGGTTGTTGGGTATATTGCTGTTGATACCCCGACTGCGTATTGACGTTTGCGCCAAGATTTTCGGGATTTTGATAATCGCTGCGAGAAAAATTAAATCTCCTGCGAGGAATAAAGCCGTCGCGTCCGCCGTCGTTGTTAAAAACGTCTCTTTCTTCGTTGTTGTAATCTCGTCTGTCCATTATTTATCTCCCAAATTGTAATTGCGTTCCCCAAAAAGCACTCTGCCAAGTCGCACCATAGTAGCCCCGCCGTATTCTATTGCCATTTCATAATCGTTGGTCATACCGCAAGAAAGCGTGTCAACTTTATGTCTGCTTGACGCCAATGATTTGAAGTTGCCGTATAACTCTTTAAAAGATTTATATAAATCTTTTAAAACCTCTTTATCTTCGAGGTTTGGCATTACCGTCATTAAGCCTCTCAATCTTATATTTTCTTTACTCTCAACGTAGGCTAAAAGCTCTTTTAGATTCTGAGGCGCAACTCCGCCCTTTGAAATCTCGCTGCCCATATTGACTTCAATCAAGCAATCGGCTGTCAAATCATGCTTCTTTGCCTGTCGGTCTATTTCATCCGCTAAACTCTCTCTATCCAAAGAGTGAATCAACGCCGCTTTATCTATGATATATTTGACCTTGTTGGTCTGAAGTTGACCGATAACATGCCATTTCAAGTCTTTACCAAAGTCGTATTTGTCCATAAATTCCTGCACTCTATTCTCTCCGACGTCAGTCAACAGTCTGTTGTCGTTCAAAAAGGAAATTAGTTCTCTTGACTGCGTCTTGGTAGCGCCTATCAACGTAACTTCGTCTTTTCTTCCGGCTCTTATCTTCGCTTCTTCAATAAGAGTCAAACACTTGGAGATATTGTCTTTTATTTGCTCAAAATCCATAGTTCACCCGAAATGATCAAAACTTCTGTATAAGTATTATAGCACAAATAATTACGCTTGTAAATAAAATAAATAATATATTTAACGCAATAAAACGCGACGGCAATTTAAGCCGTCGCAAATGAATTTTTAAATATTTGTCATGTATAGCAGTATATATAAATAAAGATTATAATTTCCTGCAAACTATTACAAAATTGCAATTAATTTGTAAGTATTTAAGTTAAAATTGACTTAATTGAGAATAATTTTAGTCAATTTCAGTACTTGCAATTTCCATATTGTCAAGACTGTCTTTATCTATCGGATTAATTTTACTCACCGACACCTCGTATGCAACTCGCTCTTCGCTCTTGTCTTCGCCCAAGTTTTTGACGTAAGTTCTGCTCTGTATTCTGCCTATTACGGTAAGCTTTTCTCCCACTTTCATATTCTGCACAAATCGCGCGTTTCTACCCCACATAATGCAAGGAATGTAATCGGATTTATTATAAGCCCTATTTACCGCGATGAGCACGTCGCAAATTTCCCTTTTAAAAGGAGTTGTACGGTATATAGGTTGTTTGCATATGTATCCTGTGATTTCTATTGTGTTGGGCGTAACCGTTTCGTCCATAGGCAATAAGTCTCTTACGAACGCTGTCAAAAGAAGTTTTGACTTATCCCCTTCCATCTTATTGTAACTTCTGAACTGTCCTACAAGATTGATTTTGTCTCCCACCTGTACTTCGTGCCTCGCAAGTAATCTATCGGATATTGTAATGGGAATATAGTCTTTTTGTTCCGACAGTCTGGGAACGGCAACGACAGTCTCGTAAAAACCTTCTCCAAATACTTCGTGGGTATAAATCGGCTCTTTTACCACCGTGCCGACTAATTGCAATTTATTGTTGTTCATCTGTTCGTAGTTCATGTCTACCCTCCAATCGTGTTTTACGTATTTCGTATCATCTTGATTTCTTTATTTCTTAATCTTGTGCTGTATGCCGCTACTGTCTATACTGTAACCGTCCTGATATACCAAATCAGATATTTTAACCATTTTATAGCCTTTATTTTTCAGATTTGCAATTACAAGAGGCAAAGCGTCCAATATATTATCGCTATTATTGTGGAATAGGATTATCGAACCGTTTTTCACTCCTTTATTTACCCTCGATAGTATTTCCGTTGCGCTCAATCCTTTCCAATCAAGCGAATCCACAGTCCACTGCACTCCAATCATATTCTTTTCTTCTACGACTTCAAGCAACGTATTATTGTAATCTCCAAACGGCGGTCTAAAGAATTTTGTTTCTATTCCAGTCAATTGTTTAACTCCGTCGGTTACGTAATCCAATTCTTCGGCAATCTTTTCCCTGCTCAACGTACTCATATTGAGATGATTGTTGCTATGATTGCCTATATCGCATCCGCTTTCGGCAATTTTCTTAACCATATCTGGATATTTGTCTATCCAAAATCCAACTAAGAAAAACGTGCCTTCTACTCCGTGTTTGTCGAGTATATCCAAAATACCCTGCGTTTTATCCGCTCCCCAAGCCGCGTCAAAGGTCAACGCAACCAACTTTTCTTCCGTATCTACGCCGTAGACAGGTACTTTGCGCAGGCTTTGATTGTTGAATACGGCGCTTACCTGCTCGTTTGCCATACCAGTCGCGCATATTGCCACCAATGCTACAACTACCAACAACGTGATAATAGACTTTCTCTTTATTGAATAAAACATTTGTTACCTCTTGATACTAACATGATTTTGCTCCCAATTTTTGTCTACTTTTGTCGTATCTTGTCGACTTTTGTCGAATATACCATTCACTTCTAGAATTTGTCTTTTGCCCCCGCTTTCTTACGTTAAAATGTATTATCCATAGCAATTAAATATGACTAACGACGCATATTTTCTCAATACTTCTCTCTTTGAGTACAAAAATGTAACTTTATATGCATTTTTGACTTAATTTGACGACGGCAATAAAATAATATTTATGACTTGACTTTTGATCGTTTTTAATTTATACTGTATTTAATGCGCTAGGTGGGGAGCTTGCGGTGCCCTATTCCTGCAATCCGCAACAGCAGGGCTGAATGCCGATCTCGGCTTTGACTATGTGAGGTCTGCCCCAAATAAGTAACGTTGATACCAAGGTCTTGTGCAATCACTCACTGTGAACCATGTCAGGACTTGACCGTAGCAGCATTAAGCAGACCGTTTGATGTGCCATAAGGTAGCTTTGGAGGAGTCAACTGTTTGGGTTACGCTTGGGTAGCCACTGTCAAAATCGGATGCGCAGGATTTTGAGTATGACGCCACCTGTATAGGTGGCATTTGTTTAGGAGAATTATGAATCAAGATAAAAAAATTGCTCTGCTAATTGACGCAGAAAATATATCGAGAAATTATCGCAAGATAATTATGAACGAGCTTGCAAAGTACGGTACGACTACTTACCGTCGTATCTACGGCGATTTCACTTCAAGGACGATTAGTTGGACGAGCGAAGATATGCTTAAATACTCGCTTACCCCCGTACAACAATACTCCAACACTTCTCACAACAACAAAAATGCAGGTAAAAACTCGTCGGATATAACTTTGGTAATCGACGCAATGGATATTCTATACTCCGGCAACGTCGAGGGATTCTGCATTGTGTCATCAGACAGCGATTTTACAAAACTCGCGTCAAGATTGAGAGAAGCAGGCATGCTCGTCATCGGTATGGGAGAAGAGAAAACTCCCCTCGCATTTAGAAAATCTTGCGAAAAATTCATTCTTCTCGACGTATTGAGCAAAAGTAACGATAAAAAACAGCCTGATAAGAAAGCCGACAAAAAGACCGATAAGGCAGATAAAAAGGTAGAAAAGACTGAAAAAGCCGAAAAACAAGATAAAAAGAAGAATTCCAAAAAGGCAAAATCTCAAGTTGAAGAACAACCTGCTGAAGTTGTGGAAGCAATTGACGCCGTAGAAGAAAAAGCCCAACTGCCTATCGAAGAGATCGAAGACAAGTCTACGGATACCACGACGGTTATGCCGCTTGAGAGCATTACTCAGCTTATCAAGACGGAAATACTTCCCGAACTTGCCGACGAAGAAGGTTGGGCAAGCCTTGCGGATATAGGCAATTGGCTGTACAAACTCTATAGCGATTTTGACAGTAGAAACTACGGATTCAGTAAGTTGAGCGCGCTATTTAAGTCGTGCGAGGACTTTGAAGTTAAGCCTCAACCGCAGACAGATCCCAATAGCAACGTCGTATATTATCTAATAAGAGAAAAGATATAATAATCTCAACTACTGAATGACGATACTAACTGTCTGTAATTTATTATCATTTGCACCTTTGAATAGCGTATATCGCACACCAAATTGGGACGAGATATTGAAGAATTGAGCAAATTTGACAGTATCCCCACCGACGCGTTAATATCCGCAAGCAACAAACCTGCGTTCTTATCGTTGCCCGCTTCTGCGGATAATTCGTCGTATTGCATTTCAAGATTATCTTTTATTACTTCGATATTTTCTAACGCCTTAGTCTTATCAATCTTGCTTGCCGTCAAATCGTCGGCAATTACGTCTAGTTGCGTGAGCAAACCGCTGCAATATCCGCCCATACTGCGAAAAAGCTGCGAACTCCCCTTAAACAAAGTGTCAAAATCCACTTCTTTAACTTCGATGTTTATCAACTTGCTACCGTCGTTGTTGGCTACCGCCGAATTAGCGTCGGCAATATCGTCGTATATATCTCCTATCAAAGCGTACTTTTCGCCGTCTTTGAGGATATAACCGGCTCCTCCCATAAGTCTCTGCTGTTCCGCATACATTCTAGCGACAGAATAACTATCGCAAGTCTTTAACGCGACGGCGTAATAACTTACCGTAGGCATTGCCTTATCCTGTCTTGACGTAATCCCTGCAAGCAACGCTCCGCCTGTGGCAAAGTCGCCTACGACGATAGTCAACAACAAGCAAGTAATTATCGTCAGCGTCATAAGCCAACCTTTTCGGCGAGAACTGTATCTATCGTATGACTGCGGTATAATATCAATAATCGCAGGCTCGTCGTCGTCCAATTGATAATTGGTCTGTACCATACCCGTAAGTTGCGGCGTCACTTCAATCTCCACACTCTCGTCTACTCGATAATCTTGCGGTGATTCCTGCTCAGTCCGGGAATATTCTCTTTCCGTTTGCGAATTACTTTGAGAGCTAAAACCCTGATCAACTGCATTTTGCTGTTTTAAATAATTTTTGAGATAATACTTACTGTAATCCATAGTAAAGTATATTTTATTGATTTGCAAATAATGACAAAACACGCATTTTATTGCGTGCTTCAAATTGATAGAATTCGTTTCTATTTTATTCGGCGAGAAGAGAGATAGGCAATAGATAAAACCGAACGTTACTTCAATTCGTCAAACTTCTCTACGTCTACTTTTGCCTGTTCAAAGAGTTCCATTGAAAACTCGTCGGGATAGCCGTATTTATAGACTATTCTTTTGATGCCGGCATTGATAATCATTTTGGCGCATATAGTACACGGCTGATGCGTGCAATATAGCGTTGCCTCATCTACCGACACTCCCAATTTAGCCGCTTGAATTATAGCGTTTTGTTCCGCATGCACGGCGTAGCAAAGTTCGTGCCTTGTACCGGAAGGTATATTCATCTTGACTCGCAAGCATTCCCCCTTCTCCACGCAACTCAATATACCCGACGACGCGCCGTTATAACCCGTGGTAAGAATACGCTTATCCTTTACTATTACCGCGCCTACCTTTCTGTCCGGCTTGAAACAACTCGACCACTGCGCAACTGTCTCCGCCATATTCATAAATCTGTCATCCCATTTGTTCATACAACTCTCCAACGACAAAATACCTCATAAAAATAGTAATCTTGCCATATATCCGTATATTTATATTTATATAATAACATATAGTGGAAATAATATCAAAAGAATAATTATTTAATTTATAAAATCTCAATATATTGTTGAGCAATTTAAGAAAATCACAAAATATTGTTTATATTTTACATAAAAATATTTACATATTTTGGAAACGGTGCTATAATTATTCTATTGGTAAACGAGAGTATCGCGAGCCAATTTTATAGGAGGCGTTTTTATGAAAATCAAACCATTATTTGACAGAATCGTAATTCAAGAAGTCCAAAGTCAAACCAAGACTGCAAGCGGACTCGTACTCCCCGACTCTGCTCAAGAAAAGCCGCAAATGGCTCAAGTATTGGCAGTTGGTCCCGGCGGAATCATTGACGGAAAAGAAATCGTCATGCAAATCAAAGTTGGCGACAAAGTACTTTACAACAAGTACGCAGGTTCGCAATTCAAACTTGACGGCGAAGAAGTTACGATTTTGAAACAAAGCGACGTTCTTGCAATCGTCGAAGAATAATATAGGAGGATTGAAATATGGCAAAGAAATTTAAATATGGCGAAGAAGCCAGAAGAAGTCTAGAAGCAGGCGTAAACGCAGTTGCCGACGCAGTGAAAATTACTATCGGACCTAAGGGGCGCAACGTAGTACTCGATAAGAAGTACGGCTCTCCCCTCATCACCAACGACGGCGTGACGATAGCAAAAGAAATCGAGCTTGAAGACGCTTTTGAAAATATGGGCGCTCAACTCATCAAAGAAGTGTCAATCAAGACCAACGACGTAGCCGGCGACGGTACTACTACCGCTTGCGTACTTGCGCAAGCAATTATAAAAGAGGGACTTAAAAACGTTGCCGCAGGCGCTAACCCAATGATACTTAAGAAAGGTATCGCAAAGGTTACCGACGCAGTAGTAGACGAATTAAAGAATATATCCAAGCCAATAGATTCGGCGGCTGCTATATCTCAAGTCGCTAGCGTATCCGCCGCAGACGAAACCATCGGCGAATATATCTCAAAGGCTATGGAAATAGTAGGCAAAGACGGCGTAATTTCCGTAGACGAATCCAAGTCCACCAATACTGAACTTTTGACGGTGGAAGGTATGCAATTTGACAGAGGTTATATCTCCGCTTATATGGTAACCAATACCGAAAAGATGGAAGCCGTACTAGACGACGCGTATATCCTCATCACAGACAAGAAGATTTCATCTGGCAAAGAGCTTATGCCTATACTAGAACAAGTTGTTCAAAACGGTCTCAAACTCTTGATTATCTGCGAAGACATGGACGGCGACGCTTTGACGGCTGTCGTACTCAACAAACTCAAAGGTATTCTCAACTGCGTCGCAGTAAAAGCCCCCGGCTTTGGCGACAGAAGAAAGGCAATGCTTGAAGACATTTCTATCTTGACTGGCGCAACGCTCATCTCAAGCGAACTTGGATATGAACTCAAAGACGTCAATATCACGCACCTCGGCAGAGCTAAACAAGTCAAGGTCGATAAGGACAACACTACTCTCGTCGGCGGTAACGGAGACGATATGGCTATCGCAGGCAGAGTAAATTCAATCAAAGCTCAAATCGCAGAAACCACTTCTGAATACGATAAAGAAAAGTTGCAAGAAAGACTTGCTAAACTCGCAGGCGGCGTCGCAGTAATCAACGTCGGCGCGGCAACCGAAGTTGAAATGAAGGAAAAGAAGTTGAGAATCGAAGACGCTTTGGCTGCAACACGCGCGGCTGTCGAAGAAGGCGTTATTCCCGGAGGCGGAGTTGCTCTCCTCTCTATTATTCCAAAGGTTAAACACGTGGTTGAAACTTTGCAAGGCGACGAAAAGACAGGCGGTATGTGCGTAGTCAAGGCTTTGGAAGCGCCTATTAAGCAAATCTGCGAGAATGCAGGCGTAGACGGCGGCGTAATAATCAACAATATCGTAACTAGCAACAAGGGCTATGCTTACGGTTACAACGCATTGACTGACAAGTACGTCGATATGATTGAGACCGGTATCCTCGACCCGACTAAGGTTGCAAGATCTGCCCTTCAAAACGCAGCAAGCGTAGCTTCGACCTTGCTTACTACCGAAGTTCTCGTCACGGATATTCCCGAGCCGCCGGCTCCGGTAGCTCCTAATATGGGCGACGGAATGTATTAATATAAATTCCAACAAAATAAAAAGTCCTCGCAAGAGGACTTTTTTGTTTGCCATAAGTTAATTACGTTTCAGCCTACGACTTTCGGAGTAAAAGTCTTGGTCGGCCTCGTTGACGTAATCGCTGATATTGAGTTCTTTACTCATCAGTTCTACAAGTTCTTCTTCGTATTCTTTGAGCTTTGACACTACTCCTTCGCGTTGGTCTTTATCTACGGTCTTGACATTGGCTTTGCAATAAGACTGCCACTTGGATGAAAAAATCTTAAGTCTTTCTCCCTCTAAAGCAAACTTGACCTTAGATGAATATTCGATATTCTTTGCCTTATCTATGGCTTGAGTGAGCGCGACGTTGATGCTGTCTTGCTCTTTCTTGAGTTCGTCTACCTTGACTCTCAAGTCTCTGTTTTCTCTCGTAAGTCCTTCTATTCTGTCTCTCAATCCCAAAATCGTGCTCTCGTATTTATCAGATTGCATTTTGATATACTCTTGTACTTGCGCTTTGTCGTATCCCTTTCTTGATACAGAAAAATTCATACTCCACCTCTTTGATTTGATAAGACAATTATATAACAAAATTGAGTTACCGTAATTGCCGATAACTCAATTTTATTTCTATTTAAGTTGAAATTTGTCGAAATCTTTACGCTTTCTTATTCTCTTTAATCAACTTCTGTTTGAGATCGTAGAGCTTTTGAGACAAGTCTACTTTGTAGATATGCGGATTAAGCATACGTTTGTACTCATTCCAAAATTCGCCGTAACTCTGCTTGTGGTATTTAGCTATATCCATTACAGACGGCAAGTCATATACCAATTTTCCGTCCTTGATAATCTGTCTGCCAAGTTCTTTAGCATAAAATCCCGTGACTTTCTTTCTCTTCCACGCAAAATCGGGGTGGAAAATCTCTAGTTCTTCAATTCCGTCAAAGTTCTCGTCTTTGAGCGCGATGAGGTCGGCAATAGCCTTATTTGTATTCTTATCGTAAAGTCTGACGACTTTCTTATATCCGGGATTGGTTATCTTCGCTGGAGTGTCGCTCATCTTCATTTTGGGCTGTAATACTCCGTCAATCTCTATGCCGGCAAGCTTGTATACTCCGCCAAGGCTTGGACAATCCATACTTGTAATTAGTTTAGTGCCTATACCCCAAGTGTCTATGCATGCATTTTGCGTGGCAAGCGATTGCAAGACGTTTTCGTCAATATCTCCGCTTGCGCAAATCTTTGCGTTGGGAAAGCCCGCTTCGTCAAGCATCTTTCTCGCCTCTCTTGACAAGTACGCCAAATCTCCGCTGTCCAATCTTATACCTATAGGTTCATGACCTTGAGCTCGCAACTCTTTAAATACGGTAATAGCGTTGGGCACACCGCTGCCGAGAGTGTCGTAAGTGTCGCAAAGCAACATACATTTGTCGGGATATATCTTTGCGTACGCTCTGAATGCGTCCAACTCGCTTGGGAAACTCATAACCCAACTGTGAGCGTGCGTACCCGATACCGGCACGTCGAACATTTTACCGGCAAGCACGTTGGAAGTCGATTGACAGCCCGCGATCATTGCAGCTCTTGCGCCGTAGATACCTGCGTCAGGTCCTTGCGCGCGACGAAGTCCAAATTCTGCAACCGCTCCGCCTTTTGCCGCGTACACAACTTTTGCCGCCTTTGTAGCAATCAGCGTCTGATGATTGAGTATGCAAAGTATCGCAGTCTCGATAAATTGCGCCTCAAACATCTTGGCTCTGACGGTCAAAATAGGCTCTTGCGGGAATACTACCGTTCCCTCGGGAACTGCGTAAACGTCTCCGTTGAATTTGAAATTCTTGAGAAGGTCTAAAAATTCTTCGTCAAAAATATTAAGCGATCTTAAATATGCGATATCGTCTTCGTTGAATTTGAGATTGAGTATATAGTCTACGACTTGCTCCAAACCGCACGCTATAGCGTAATTATTGCCCACTCCTCTATAAAAAACGTCGAAAACCGCAATTTCATCCATCTGCTTGTTTTTGCTGTAACCGTACATCATGGTCAACTGATACAAGTCAGTCAATAAAGTTAAATTTCTCATTTTTGCTCCTAGTTTTTTATGCCGAATCTTCGGTGAGGCTGAACAACCCGTCCATAGCCGTCTGCTCTATGCTTTTCTTTAGCATATAAATTATGGCAAATAATACAACTTTGCCTTAATTTTGTCATTTCATTAATTTACTTTTCATCGCCGTCATTGGTATTTTTATTATACTTGACTTCCTCAAGCGTGATTAACTCGCTTGTCTGCTCTTGATTCTGCGAAGCGTCGTCCTTTGCTGAAAGCAATTTGTTCTCTCTTACTTTTTCGCAAGTTAATTGGCGCTTTTTATCGCACATACGCTCAAACCATTTCGTCTCAAAGTTTATCTTGCCGTATTGCAAAAGCACTTGCAATACTACGCATACTACGAATACAATATAGCATATCACTTGCACGACTTTGACGTTAGAATTGCCGAAAGTGACGGGATTGCCGCCCTTGATAAATTCAAGCGAGCCTCTAACTAAGCCGTACCAACCGAGATAGAATATGGAAAACGTACCGTTCTTAAGCGGTTTTTTAGGTACGAAATACATTACGAGCGCAATTGCAAGACCGATAGCATTGAGCGTGCCTTCAAAGAAGAACGACGCGTAATGCCACTTGCCGGTATACTCTATGAATACGGCGAAAGGCAAATGCTGAAGCGATGGATTTGTAACTTCGATTCCGTATAACTCTTGATTGAAAAAGTTGCCCCATCTGCCTATAATCTGTCCTAACAATACCGCAATGACTACGCAGTCCGCTACTCGCATTAGCGAGTACTTTCTATTGCGTAAACAGCAGAAGAATACGCCGAACGCTCCGCCGAATATACCGCCTATTATGGTAAGTCCTCCGCCGGATATATCTATAGCGTTGACAAAGCCGTCCCATGAAGACAGCGAAAACTCGTCGCCTATTCGCGGAACAACGTAAAATATCCTGCAGAACGCTACCGCCATTGGAATTACCCATATAAATAGTTCTAGCGAAAAGTCAAAGTCTATCTTTCGCTTATACGCTAGCAAAAGATATAGGCAAAAAGCAAGAATAATGCCAAACGTAATGACAATGCCATACCAATATATCGGTCTGTTAAACAAAGTAAAAGCTACTCTGTCAATTGCAAGCAAACTATTTATCATTTATTAAAACACCTTTACAGTACCGTCTGCGCGTACTCCTATGACGAATACGTTGTCGTCTCCGAATACGCTCTTCATTTTATTTACGTAGCCGTCGCATTTGCTCTTATCAACGTAAGCGATTATCGTACCTGCAAATCCTCCGCCGTGTACTCTCACAGCTTTAACTCCCTCGCTTCTTTTGCTCAAATTGATTGCAAGAGGTATTCTCTGAGCGACGTCGCCGTAGGGATAGCAATTTTGCAACGTCTTGTAGGAACTTTCACCCGACGCGTTTATCATATCGCAGAACTTACGTTCGTTGACCTTCTTGACTGCCTTTGCGCAATTATCCACGCGTTTGTTTTCTTCAAAGAAGTGCATTGCCCTAAGTATAGCTCTGCCGGAAACCTGTTGCTGAAGCTGAGGAATTGCGTTGTAAAAGTCTTTTTCTTTGACTTTGCGGAGTTTCTTTGCTCCCATTGATTTAGCGACTTCTTCCATTTCCAATCTTATGCTGGCGTATTGATCCGTCAAATCGCTGTGGTCTCCGCCCGTGTTGATAAGCACAATATTCAAATCGTCAAACTGCCAATCAATAGACTTGAAAAGCGGATCTTTAGTTGACTTAAAATCTATGTAACTTACGCCGCCGAGAGCTATTGCGCTTTGGTCCAAAAGTCCGCAAGGCTTGCCAAAGTATTCCGTCTCGGCAAAATGCGCTGCCTTTGCCTTGGTAAACTTGTCGATATTGCCGTCGTTGAACATTTGATTGAGTATTTCGCAAATAAGCACTTCAAAACATGCCGAGGAAGAAACGCCGGCGCCTCTAAACACGTCGCTAGTGGTAGTAGCGCAAAAACCGCCTATCTTATATCCGCATATCTTATAATATGCCAAAACGCCTCTTACGAGAGAAATTGCGCTTCCCTCCTCGTTTTTCCTTGAAATAATATCATTGAGAGACACTTCAATAGGAGAAAATCCAATGGATTCTACTATTACTTTGCCCTCGCAAGGCGTGACGCAAGCCAAAGTGTCAACGCTAATCGATGCGCAAAGCACTTTGCCGTTGTTGTGATCGGTATGATTACCGCAAACTTCTATTCTTCCGGGTGATGAATAAAACACTCCGCCCTCGCCGTATTTTTTGCTATGTATATTATAAAGTTCTTGATATCTGCCAATTTGATATTCTAGTTTATTTTCGCCGTAAAGTCTTTTGACCACGTCAGCAAATCCGGCGTTGTTTGCCAAGTTCTCTACGAATTTTCTGTCAGCCATATATACCTCTTAACGTACAAAATTTTTGTATCAAAACGATACTTAACGATAGTATAGCACACTGCATTGATATTGTAAATAGTTTAAATGTATATATTTTT
>CAMWQA010000029.1 GCA_947176265.1 uncultured Clostridia bacterium
CGTAATTTGCGATATAGCTTCAAACTCTGCTTACGTCCTGCCAAAGTTCTTGATTAATACAAAAGTTTATGCTCTTGCAGATACAAATGAAGACTTGTTTGTTCAAAAGCTTGTTAAAAAGAGCGGGCTTGCAAAATCCAAAGGCGAATATGCCATGTCCGGTTTTGCTTATGCAATGTCTAAAAACTTTGTTTGCTGGTACGCAAAAAAATGCGCGTTTGAATACGGCGAAAAAGGCATCAGAGTCGTTTCTCTTAGCCCCGGCTTGATTGCAACTGACATGGGTAACCTTGAAGCAAAAGACGGCGGCATGCTTATTCCATTTGCAGCAGAAAAGCGAATGGGCGCAGCGGAAGAACTCGGCTTTGCGATTGCGTCAGTCGCAGATGAAAGAAACGGATATCTTGCAGGCGTTGACGTCTTGGTTGACGGCGGAAGCACAACTCATATGAAAGAGTTCAAGAAAAAATAAAATAATATTCGTTAAGGAGACGTTATGAACAACAAGTATAAAGGCACACAGACAGAAAAAAATCTTGAAGCGGCTTTCGCCGGCGAATCGCAAGCAAGAAACAAGTATACATACTTTGCTTCAGTTGCCAAAAAAGAAGGCTATGAGCAAATCTCCGCGCTATTCTTAAAGACGGCGGACAATGAAAAAGAACACGCTAAAATGTGGTTCAAGGAATTAGCCGGACTTGGCAACACCGCGCAAAATCTTACCGCTGCCGCTGACGGAGAAAATCACGAGTGGACGAATATGTACGAGGACTTTGCCAAGACCGCCGAAGCCGAAGGCTTTAAAGATCTTGCCGAGAAATTCCGTATGGTTGCAGCTATCGAAAAAGCGCACGAAGAAAGATACCGCGCTCTTTTGAAAAATATTGAAACAGCCGAAGTATTCAAAAAGAGCCAAGTCAAAGTTTGGGAATGCCGCAACTGCGGACATATCGTCGTCGGTACGAATGCGCCCGAAATATGCCCTGTCTGCGCTCACCCGCAAAGTTATTTCGAGGTTCATGCGGACAATTATTAATTAACAGGCATATAAACTTGATTTGTAAACGCGCAAAATAAGTATTAACTTATCGTACGAACACACGCTAAAGTGGGTTCGTACTTTTTTATGTGCGAGTGCTTCTGGCGTATATATAACGATTTTATAAAAATCTTATGCATTTTTAAAGTTCCATAAACGTATTATATACTACCTCAATGCATAAGGCTATCCGCGGCAGCTTTATGCAAGCAGAGACAAAGAATATATAATATAGGAGATATTTTCTATGGAACAAAACATTAAGAACACTTCAACCCCTACGCCAACGCCGGTAACAGCAACGTCTACGACGGCACCCGCAACTTCAGCGCCTACGCCTGCGCCTGCCGCAGCTCCCGCACCAACCGTATTTATGGAAGAAGAACTTTGCGGCTCAACGAACATTCTTGACACCGTTCATCTTAAGAATCTTGTAGACGACCTTACAAAGCTTTACGGCACGTCAGTTTGCACGAAAGTTGCAAAAGATAAAAAAGTCGCTGCAGAGAAACGTCTCATCGAAGCAATCCGCGCTAACCTTGACCGCTACGAGGGCTAAATAAAAAAATTTGTAATAGTCGCCGCGCTATTACAAATCGTTGGGATTAAAGCTCGAACGCTTTTTAGCGTTTGAGCTTTTTACATTTGCTCTTTGTCTTCTGTGGCTTCTTTGGCTTTTGCTTTGCGTTTGTCCAACTCTGCTTTGATAGTAGCAAAGCGTTCTCTACCGAGATTTGCTCTGTGCGAAAAGATTATTGATATGAGGAAAATCACTCCAGGAAGTACTCCAAGGACTATGCGCACGGCAAGCAATGCGCTGTCGGGCTGTTGAATTACGCTGCCGTCAGTGCTCTCGACGTAACCGAACGCGCCAAGCACTGCCGACACCAATGCGATAGACACGCCGTTGGCGACTTTGTACATAAATTGCGTAATGCCGTAATACGCGCCCTCTCGCCTCGTGCCGTTGACATATTCGTCCACTTCGACGACGTCGGGTACGCTTGCGTACGGCAAGATTTGAATTGCCGACATACCAAAACCTGCAAACACGCATAATAATATCGTTGTAGCGACGTTTTTTGCAGGTACGAATATTGCAAACAAAAGCACGAACGCCATATATACGCACGCTATCGTATAGACCTTGTGCTTATTAAACTTTTCGCTTAACTTGACCCAGACGAAAGACGACGCAATTGCGCACAAAAGCGGTATAGCCACGAATACCATTGCCATAGTGCCGCCGCTAAAGCCCAACGAGTCGTTGATAAAGAACATAAATACCGCCATTATTATGTCAAAGCCGACCATACTCAAAAGATAGCAAAGCATTACGTTGCGAAATTCCGGCAACTTGAAAAACTCCTTAAGCGTAGTGAAAAAGCCTTTGTCATTTTGCTCCGTATCGTCAACGCGCTCCTTGATATTGCCAGCGCAAAGCAACATTATTACGATAGATATAAATGCGAATATACCCGCAGACGTAAGATACGCGTATCTTGCGTTGCCAAACAATCCGTAGAATAAGCTTTCCTGTCCGTCGGCAAACAGCGCAAATAACGCTGCCCCGAGAATAATGCCCACGTTGGCAAGCGCAATTCTTATGCCGTTGAGCGACGTGCGCTCGTCGTAATTGTCCGTCATATTGGCGGTAATGGCATTATAAGGTATGTATACTACTGTCCAAGTGGTGTTGAAGAGCATATACGCCAAAGTGTAGTAGATCATCTTGCCCACTTGAGCGCCTTCGCCGAATGGAGCAATCCACAAAAGCAGAAATGCCAGTCCGTAAGGCAACGCGCCAAATAGCATATACACTCTGCGTTTTCCCCACTTACTCTTAGTCTTGTCAGATATTCTGCCCATTAAATAATCGGTAATAGCGTCCCAAAACTTGGCAATCAAAAATACCGCAGACGCTAATTCTGCTTTAAGTCCGCCGACGTTGACGAAAAAGTAAAGCAAATAAAAGGAGACCGCCGCAAACATAATATTTGCAGACAAATCTCCCAAACCGTAAAAAAACTTTTCTTTAAACTTTAGTTTCATAATATCAATGCGTATTGCGGAAGTTTGCGTATTCTTCAAGGAGTCCAGCGCTGATGCTTGGCGGGATTTTCTTGAATGCTCTCTCAAACATATCGGGGCGCAAAGGTATGGCTTTGCTGCCGCCCTTTTCCTCTATCTCTTCTAAAGCGTAGCGACACGACTCTTCGATTATGCCGCAAATATCTGCCGCTGAATAGTAAGCAATCGTATGTACTTCTCCCTTGTCGTCAACGACGTTGGTGTACTCCTTGGTCATATTGACTACTTCTTCCACAGATATGCCGTCAAGATCTATGCCTTTCAGCTTGCCCTCGATAATTGCTCTCTTTGCCTCAAAGTCCGGGGGCGTAACGTGAATGATATGCGAAAATCTCTTGTATCTCAAATATGCCGGATCTATGACGTCGGGTCTGTTGGTCGCGCCAATCATAATTCTCTTTGAGCCGTCTACTCCAAAGCCGTTGATACGTTGCAAAAGTTCGGTAGTAACCGCCGCCTTATAGTCCTTGGTGTCCTGAGTACGTCTGCTGAATATAGATTCGCACTCGTCGACGAAAAGTATAGCTCCGTCGGGACACGTGTCAATCTCGTCGAAGATTTGCTTGACCGCTTGTTCCGACTCGCCTACGTACGACTTGAATATATCAGCGGGCGTAACGATAAACAGAGGCAAGTTCATAGCGTTGGCTATAGCCTCGGCAAACATAGTTTTACCGGTACCCGGCGCGCCGTACATAAGCATGCCAAGTCCGCCTTCCATCTTGTAATACTTGAGTATCTCGGGATTGCGCGCCATAAATATAAAACTCTTGACAAGAGCCTTTACGTCTTCAAGACCTTTGACATCGTCGAGCGTAGTGTCGGGAACTTTGCTTTTAAGCACCGAACCGTAACTTGCCGCCGCGTCGCTGAGTTGTTTGTAGAACTTTGCGTATCTCTCTATCTTGTCGGTATCAGTACACCTATTGGAGAGTGTGCGCGCAATTTGCGCAGCTTGCGAATACTTTGCTCTCAAAGCGGCTTTGTCGTCTTCGCTCACGTCCTTTTTGTCCTTGCGACCGCCTAGAATAGCTCGTATCTCTTCCGTGACGGCGCGGAGCTTGCTTTCAAGCTCTTCTACGCCTTCCTTTTTTTGTTCATTTGCCATATTTCATTCCTTTTAGGGGACTTGTTTTAAGTGACACGAATATAATTGCGTAAGTGATTTTTACGATAAGAAGGATACGCGTTGCGCTCGTAGCAGAGCTACGTGCGTGTTGCATAGACGAACTTAGCGTATAAATCAATAGCAAGTTTATCGTGAGAACTTAAGAGAAGGCTCCTTAATTAAACTATATCGTCGATATTAATGTCGCCGCTGCTTGAAGCAGAACTTCCTGCGCCTGCGTTGCCTCCGCTTGGAGCGCTAGCCGTAGAACCGCTTCCCGCGCCCTCTGAATCAGAATTCTCCGCCGTCATCTCAGATCTCATCTTGGCAAGTTGTTTTTGCGCTTCGCTCTCGTAACCTGCTACGACGCTATCCTTTTTCTTGCCGTTACCAGAGCTCATGCTCTTCTTGAGCTTTTTGTCAAAACTGCCCATTGCCATCATCATACCGTCTGCAATTTTGCCGTATCCGCTGACCATCTTGAACATAGCTTTCATTCTGTTGGAATTGTGCTTGACGAACTTGCGTATTCTGCGTTGCAATTTCATACGTCCCATAACGCTGTAGGAACTGTAGTTGTCGATCTTCATCATTTCGTTGATAAAGTCGAATACGTCGTCCATAATATTCATAGTCTGCGAAAGCACGCTCATTGCTTCTTTCATTGCAAACATCATTCCCACGAATTCTTTCATCGTGAAAGTCACGTTGTAGAACATCGTCAATATCTTAGTATTGAAGTGATCTGCTCCGTATTTCATTTCGCTTTCTATAGCCTTTCTTCCCAGATCCTCAATAGCCTGTTCCATTTCGCTGCGCTTGCCTTCAAGCAATTTGCTTTCCATCTTGCGCTGATTGTCAGCCATTATCTTCTCATACGGATCGGGCGTAGCTTGTTTTAATTCTCTTTCTTTCTCTTTTCTGCCTGCCATATTTCACTCCTCATTGGAATTATTTTTTTGGTGTTATCGTAGCGATGATTTGCGACAAGTCGTCCTTGTCCCCGTCATCTTCGCGTTGCTCTTCTTTATCTTGTTTGTCTTGTTTATCTATTGCCGGAGCGGGCTTCTTATATTTTTTTCTAAGCTCCGCAATCTTGTCTTTCTTTGCCTGCTCTTCTTTCTCTGCGTCGTTATTGTTTTGCGTTCTTCTCGACGGAGTCTTGAACGCGTCGAACAACTTGTTGGCTTCTGCAAAACGGTTGTCAACTTGCGCCATGTGCATAGTCTGTTCTTGCACATTTTCCATTACTATTTCGTAATAGCTCAAAGCCGTGATTATTTGCGTCTCGCTTGCGCCGTAACTCAATACGTCCAAAAACGTATTGAAGTCGATATTGGAAAACATAGCGTAAAACATATTGGGTTCTACCCTTTGATACATATTGAAAATGAGTTCCAATCTCTTGAACTGCGTAAGCAATCTCTTCATTGCGGATACTGTACCGGCAATCATCTTGAGGCTCGCCCTATAGGTCTCTCTTTCAGTCTTTTTGAGTTCTTCGTCCTCTTCGAGCATCTCTATTTGCAAAAGCGCTTCTTCTTCAAGTATTTCGCCATTGTCCATCTTGTCGATAAGCGCGGCAATCTTGCCTTGAATTTCCTCTATGCTACTGTTGATCTCCGAAACTTTATCGTAAGTGTCCTTTTGTATCTCGAATTGTTTTTCAAAAGCGTTGAGTTTTGCAAAGAAGGCGTCGCCCTTTTCCTTGACTTCGTCTCTCTTGACCATCTTGGAGAACATATCGTCGGAATATACTTTAATATCTGCGTCTTTAGCTCTCTTGCGCTTGCTGACTTCTTGGGTAAGTTCCGTCCACTTAACAGCCTCGTCTCTAGCCTCGTAGAGGTGTTTGTTCAATCCGTCGAAAATCATACCTCTTGCGACGCTTTCTCTCCAAGCGCACAATGCGTACGTTGGGTCTCCGTAAACGTATTTCGCGCGATGAGCGGCGTCCTCGGAAGAGTTGTCCATAGCCTCTTCGACTATAAATCTCAATTCCTCAAGCATTTCTACGGAGTTCATAAGTATCGACTTATTGTAATCGGATATGCTATCTCCGTTGATGAGCATATTTGCTCCCATTATGGAATTGTCGATATACGCAATTATTTCTCCCTTTATATCTGCCATATTGTCTTCTCCTTTGTCCAATCTGAACTTCTTGATTATTTGTTGTTTTCTGTCCTGCATATCGTCGAGTTTAAGGACGATTTTGTCTTTGGACATATCGCATGCCATATCGGCAAGTTCGTAAATTGCCGTCTTGATATTGCTGTCAAATCCGTTGTTGATACCCTTTGCCAAAAGCCATTGAATATCCTCTCTGATTTCTTGCGAAAAGTTCTCGCAACGGTTGCTGTCGTAACCGTTGATTTCTATATTCTTGAATTTTTTAGGATATTTGACTTTGTTTTCGTCGAGAATATCCAACAGTCTTTCAAGCGGTAACAAATCAAACCTCCTCGCAAACTTCTTTTACGAATTTATCCATTTCCTTTTTGCTCAAGCCCTTGCGACCCTCGTCATACTTATAAAAGTCATCGTCGTAGAATACGCAAGAATTGTACTTGCCGGCTCTGATGAGCAACTTTATACCTGCGCAAGAATTATCTTCCAATCCTTGGCAAACGACGTTCCTGTCTCTCTTTTTCTTGAGATATTTGTGTCCGCCAAGCCAATTGAAGAAACATAAATATATTCCGTTGTCAGGGCATTTGTTCTTTACGTAATTGACGAGCGAATTCGAGCTTTTGAAGTCGGCAAATTTGCCTTCTATCTCTTTGCCGTCGTACGCCTCGGCAATCTTCAACTTCAAGTCTCTTCCCACGCGTTCCACTATCGAGAACGAACCGTCCGACGAGCCAAGGATAAGTTTTTCCGCCTCGTACTTGCTCAACTTGAATATCGCAAAGACCGGAGCCCTCTCCTCGTCCGCGCAAGCTCTGAGCGTAGCGTACGCCATTGCAGACATATCCTGTTCCTGCGACTCAATCTGTCCGTCGTAATTTTCTGCAACTCCGCCGAGGTCGACAATCTTTTGAACGACTTCCATCTTGAGTTTTTCAAGATTTTCAAAACCGTCGAAAGCAATCTTTTTCGTCACTTCCGCAGGCGCTTGTTTGAGCAAATCAAGCATATACTTGCCGCTTTGCAATTTGATTTGAGTCAAATCGTCGACATATTTCTCTTCGCCCTCTTGCGTAACGATACCCTTGTGCGTATTGAAAAGTATAGCCTTGTAATAGAAGTATGCCGCTCTCCAACGCTCTGCGCCTGCCGAACTGAAGTCCGCATAACCTCTATCGTAATAATATCCCAATCTCATAAGCGCAGACGGATGATACTCAAACGCCGATTCATAACACAGGCTTACCGCCTTGTCAAGATATTTAAATCTCGCCGTCTTACTCTCGTTCGTCGAAATAAGCCACTTAAAGTAATACTCTTCAGACCTCACGTACAGTTCTCTGTTGTGAGCGGTAATAACCAATTCCGTATCGACGTCGGGGAAAATGTCTTTCTTGCAATTAGGACAACACCATCTGCCGTTGTAAAGTTCCAAAGGTCTCTCAATGTCGTGATTACACTTGTTGCACTTCATTAGGCCACCTCCCCTTGCGCGGCGGTTACGTCTACCGTAAACGTGATACGCGTATTTGTAAAAGTATAATTTTTGCTTGACGCAACGACCTGCACGGAATAAGTCCCGTTTTGGTAAGGTATTGAGTCAATCTCTCTGCCGTAGTAGTCTCTGTAAACATAACTCTCTACGACGATATTGCCCGAGTAAACCTGACCGTTGATTAGTACGCTAGGCGGATTGACCTTGCCATTACTTACGGAAACGTTGCTCCACGCAATACTTGCCTGCGCCTTGCCTATAACAAACGACGCGCTTTCGTACGTTATATCGTAGTTCTTCGTCACGCTGTTGATAGGAAGCGTAACGTTGACGCTGTAAGTGTCTGCATCTATTGCATTTGCTCCGTTGCCGCTGTAAGTAGGCGCGCCCAAACTGTTTTTGGTGTGTACGCTTGCAAGTCCGCTGACAACTTCAAAGTCAAACTCTGCCTTGTTGCCGTCATACGTCTTATTGGTAGCAACCGTACGAATCGTCAAAGCTTTCTTTCCTATATTATACGACGTGGATTGCTGACTGTCAAACTTATAGTTGCTCGACGCCGACAAATCGACTTTGACCGTATACCCTTCGCCCGCGTCAATATTAGACGAATAACCCGAATATACGAAATCATTGTTGATATTACTCATATCCTCATTGCCTACAAGTCCGCTGACGTTTGCTACTCTTGGATATTGCGCCAGTCCCGAATAAGTGATTGGCGAGTTGTCCCAAGCAACCAGTTCAACGCTCTTTTGCTTAATCTCAAACTTATAATTTGGGTTTGTCAACTTATAATTACTATCGCTGCACGTTGCAATCGCAGTATGGATGTCCGCATTGACTTTTGCATCTGATACGGTAATTGCCAAATCGTTGCCAAAAACGTTTTTCGCCGTAGCGGAAGCGTTGTGCGGATCGCCGTCATACGTATAGTCTCCGCACGTCCAATCTACTGCAGTAGGACGCGGCTCTATAGTATATTGATACGTAGCGCCTGAAGCAATATAATATAATTCGTCTATTCTGCCTTTCAGCGTTATTGTTGATACGTAATCGCCCGCATTGATATTCGTTTCGTTGGTCTTCGTTATATTGTTTGCCAAAAAGTCGCCGTTTATCAATTCGCCTTCGCCGACACGGTGCACGACTGTCTTCTCGAAATAGTTGTAGACCATATCATCCGGCTGCGTCCAAGTGATATGCAAAGGCCTTTTGCCCACTTGCAATTCTTTGCTTATCCCCCATATGGAAGACAGTGACGAATCGTCGCAAGTAACGGTAACGTTTACGGTAAAAGTTCCGTATTGCGGCAACGCGTTGAAAATGGAATAGTTTTCTTCCGATATCGACGTATTATTTAAGCCGTTGCCGAGATAATTCCAATCGTATTGCAATTTAAACTTGCTGTCGGGAGCTTTCGCGCTTGCAACCATCTTGACGTCGTCGCCGTAAACGTAACTGCTCTTGTCAAAGTTTATTGCCAAATCCGTAGGAGGTTTCATTTTCCATACGGGCTGAATATAAATCAACGCAGGCTCGTCGCCCAAACCGTAGATAGTGTCTCTCAGACTTTCAAATTTTACGGACGATGAATTTGGGCTGACTTTGTATTCCCAACTCAAATCAAAGCCGTCTCTTGACAACTCTTCGAGCAACGCGTTGGCGCTGTTCAACGTTACGAAACGACGATCGTATATTGCATTGCCTATTTGAGTGGTCTTGAAATCGTCGGACGGCTCGAATTTTTCGTCGTTGTCGTCTTCGACTTTGATAGCATATACGTTCTCGAATTGAACCTTGACGCTGTCGAGATTTTTGTTGATTACGCTTCCGTCATATACAAGCATTTCTCCTGTCAATATCTTGGAATTATTATTGTTATAACACCATACCAAATCGCTAACGCTGCTATGATCGGCGTATTTCAAATAATCTATATCGTCTCCTGCAAAATCCAATTGGAATTTCTCCCCGGCTTTGCCTATCCAAGTGGGGATAATCTTGCTCTGCTTTGGCATTTCGCCGTATGCAAAAGTGATATATCTCTCATTGCCCTCAAGATTGATTGGATAGAGGCTGTTGGCAAACGCCAAAAGCGACGGCTCCATCGCGGCGGGATAGGAATAATAAGGTCTTTCCAAAAAGTCTTTTCTATATGCGTCGATATAATTTTTATCTACGCCTATCTTCAAATCTCCGTTGATATACTCAAGAAGTTGAGTGTCGACCAACTTCATTTTCTCGGGACTTTGCAACTCAACCGTTTTGATCGAAGTGTGCGTAAATATCGAGCAATTGATACCCGACACCTTTTTGCCGTTAAACTGCTCGGGAATAATTACCTTATCGCTTCTGCCGCTCTTTATAGACGAGGCAATGTAAGTATCGGTCTTTTCATCAAGCGTATAGCCTACGACTCTAGAACCGCCTACAAACCCTTGTCCGAAATATCCGTTGACGGAAAAGTATATTGAAAATGTGCCTACTAAAACTACTGCTACCGTAACCGCAGTAATCATAATTGCTTTTATCTTGACGCTGCTCTTAAAGAGCGGATAGATACTTGCAAATACTGTGACGATATACAATACGAGATGCGCAAACACGTTGAGGCTCTTCGCCGTGTCCGTCATATACGTTGCGCCAGAATCGAGCGAAGCCAAAATAGACGTAACTATTACGGAGACGATTAAGTACGCGACCCATATTCCTATGGTATATTTAAAACGGAAATTGCTCAGACAAATTCCCGCAATAAACAAACCGTCGATTATCAACAATATTATGGGTATTGCCAATCCGCCGTGACCTGCTACCGCAAAGACGATAAGCAACGCAAAATCGCTTACCGCAGCCAAAATCGCCATTATCAGCACAAACAAATTTCTGCTACCGAAAGTCTTTTTGGTAGATTGAGAGTAATCTATATTTTCGCTTCCCGAAAACATCATATTTTTCATACGTTACCTCCCATCTTGCACTCGGGCGTCTTAAGGAAACCGCCTTCGTTTTGACAATCCTTGTTGAATATATACACGTCCTTATCTATTACGAACATAATACAGTCTTCGTCCTCTTGACAATATTTCTTAAGTTTCGCGCTCTTCATTCTCGTCATCAGCGGCAACATACCTCTATACTTGCGATACAGATTTTTGCCTCTGTTGAATTCTGTGTCGTCCAGCGTATCAATTCCCATTTCTGCGACCTTGCAGAAATCGCAAATATACTTCTTCTTATCGTCATCTTTGGTAAAGGTTCTGCCGCAACAGCCGCATTGCACGGTATCCTCTTTTGGCATAAGCGTCATTGCGTCTCTTACGAACACCAATTCTTTGGTATATCTCACTACGCCGTCGCCGCACTTAAATACGACCTCGGGATGCGGGCAGTTTTTGCATTTGCATACGAATCCTTCTTTCGTACCGATATTTACGGTATCGTTTTTACAAACGTACTTGACGCAAACTCCTGCAAGACGCGCGTTCTCGTTGCAACTTATTCTCTTCAAGTGCTTGGAGAAAAGATGCTTTTTGGCAAGTTCTATAGCCGAAGGAGTCAAGTTGATATCTTCTCTTGTTGCGTCTATCATAACGCTCTTTTGCACTCCGTCGACGGTCAAAGTTATCTTTCCCGCTTCAATAAGCGTAGTCTTTTCCGAGCAGGAATTACACGTAACCGTCAATCTTCCGCTGATACCCACTATTGCTCTCAAGGCGACTCTGTCTTCTAGCAAGATATCGTACGTGTCGCTTCGCCACTTGAAATGGAATATATTGAGCAACGACAAACTTAGACACGTCAATTCGACGTTGTCGTTGGGTCCCTTTTCCACCATAAGTTCAACTGCCGACTTGTCAATGGAATCGGTAAACACGAGATTGGACGATATATCGTTGTCGCTCGAGTTGACGAGTTTGTCAAGTTCGTTGACCACGGTATCCGTAAGCTCCGCGCTGTTTTGCAAAAAGCTTTCGCTCTCTTCTTCGGCGTCAAAGTTTTTAGTGATATGCTCGTCGATAGATTGAGCCTCTTCCTTTGAGAAAGGTATAATCGTAGAACCTTTCTTACGGAAATATATCTTGCCGAGTACGGGGACTGCTTCGCCCGTGCCGTCGGTAATCTCCATTCTGAAGGACGCGCCGTACACGTCTTCAAGTCCGTCTTTTTCGTCGGCTCTTCTTATATCAAAAGCGTATCCGTCGTAAAAACACTTGAGCACGTTGTCAATGAGTTTCTTTTGCGAAGCGACGTACTCTTTGGAGAGTTGTTTCAATTTAGGACGGTATTCAAGTACAGAATAGTTGCGGTGGAAATGCTCCTTTACCGTCTCGACGAACATAAGCCACTCTGCGGTATCGTTCTTGAGTTTTTCGCCTCTGAACGCGCCAAACCAAGTCGCGCCGTTTTCGTTTATCAAAGCCGCGCGCTCCGCGCCCGCTTTGCTTGCTCTGCCTCTTGAGAGAATAAATTCGTGCGACGGCGTGAGTATTCTGTCTCCGTCAATCTTGGTTATTACGCCCTCTTGGACGCAGCCTTCTTCATATAACTTGACTATGCTGTCAAAAGTCTTGCTGTATTCGTTTCCTATATGTATCCTTGCCATATTACCTCCGCTCCGACATACTGTCCATAGACAATATAGCTTTTATATCTGCAACCTTGCTTGCCTCTTTCATCAAGTTGTTGCAGAAAGATTCTCCGCCGTCGTGCTTGAAATCCCACGAAGCTTTCATATACGCGGCAAAAGTCCTTGCGACGACGGGATATAGCCTGCCTCTTTCGCCCCTTTGCTCGCATATCGGGCATTTTGCCGACCATTTGTTGTCAAAAGTGATTGTGTACGGCTTTGGATGACATTCCGCGTTTCTGCAAGTTGCGCAAGCTTCGATACTTGCCTTTCCCACTCCGTATCTGCACCTTTGCGGACACTCGGCTTTATTGGAACACTTAGCGCAAATTATTTGCAAATCCGACGTAGCTACGTTGGGATTTTGCTCGTACGCTTGAAGCACTTTACACTTGTCTTTAAATTCGCCTTTAAACCTAGAGCAATGTCTCATAGCGCATATCTTTGAGCAGTAATACTCTCTGTCTCCCGCCATACCGCTGTTGCACATCGTGCCTCTGTCGTCGTTGTTTTTGGATATACATTTGTATCCGCCTTCGCCAACGCTTCTCGACAGCGTCGTCGAACAGTTGGAGCACTTAAATTCGTATACGTTAATCTCTTCCATAAGAGTACCCTTGGGGTCGTCAAGGCAACAGATTTTTGGATCGTTGATACAATACAACTCGCCCTTTTTCTTCGCCAACTCATAATCTCCCTTTGAGTACAATGCGACTTTCCCGCACGCGGGGCAACGCAACGCAACCATTCTCTCGTTGTTACTGCCCGCAATAATCGTCGCGTCGCCGCTGTTACTAGTGAGCAATCCTATACTGTTAAAGTACGCTAAGGCAAATCCCTCGAGTTTGTTCATGTCTGCAAAGCAATATATCTTGACGTCGCTTGACTGTCCCAGACGGAACACACGACCAATTCTTTGGTCCATTGCAAGGGGATCGGGAGTAACTTGGAAGTTGATGATTAGTCTGCTGTCTTGCAAGTTTACGCCCTCGGTAAACGCCGAATCCGTGACAATCAAAATCGCGTCTTCTTTCTGCAAAAATTTCTTGACGTTCTTATCCTTATTTTCCGCCGTGCCGACTATAATTCTGTCCTTAAACTTTTCGTCTTCGCTCAATGCCTCGATTACTCTGTTCCACTGGCGGTAGCCCTTGCTGGTCTTTGGCAAATCGTAATCAAAAAACATCAAAGCTCTCTCGCCTGCGTGTTCTTCAAGTATCGCCTTTGCCCTCTTGAGTTTGTATTCAAAGCTGTCTCCCGTCGCAGGCATAAACCAGAAGCTGTCGTTGCTCTCCGACACTATCTTGCGCTCAAACTGCTCCCAATAATATTTCTGGCTGTCCTTTTTGTCAAACATATCGGGATTTCCAAAAGATCCCAACTTGCCGAGTATCTTGGATATTACCAATTCGGCGTACACTTCTTGCGCGTCGTCATTTCTCGAATACTCTTCCGCATAGCCCTTGAGCGAATAATGCTCTCCGTTTACCTCGATTGCCTTTTGAGTATTTATCTCCTTCAAATCCACCTTGATAGGCTTGCCGTCAACGCCTTGCGTCTCAAGCGTTCTGCCCGATGGGCTTATGGGATAAAAATAGTTGTTGTACACAAATCTAGACTTGCTCAATTCGTTGGGTTGACGAATCATTATGGTACGCAATACGCCGTTGTGATATGCGCCAGCAACTCTTTTCAATACCTCTTGACGGATATTCTCGTTACCCTCCGCATTCAAGAATTCTTCTCTCAAGACTTGCTTTTCGCCTTGCGAATATCTATCCCAATTATTCAGTTCTTTTTTATTTCTCAAAAATGCCTTGAAAGGAGCTGTATAATTGTTGTCTATCTCAAATTGCTTAACTGCCGTAATAAATTCCGACACGGTATTTGCGCCGCGGCAAACGTTGAGTCTATAATATTCCTTTTCTTTTTTATACTCGAGAGTACGGTCCTTGTCGTCCTTGACGTCAAAGTCGTCGGGATTACCGCCCTTGCAACGTATGAAATACCAAAGACGGAACATCTTGTCAAGGTTGCCCGAGTGAGGAGTAGCCGACAATAGCACGCAATACGTGGAGTTGGCTCTCTTTTTCGTAACCATTAGCAAAGACAGCAACTTCATAGCCTTTGCGTACTCTCCCTCTTCCGTGCAGAGATGGTGCGCCTCGTCTACGACAACCACGTCAAAGAGCGCGTCTTTAATTTGATTTTCATTCCACTTTACAAAGTCTTCCGTCTTGACTATTACTGGTCTCTTGGGGCGTCTTACGTATCCGTCGAGTACTTCGTCGCAATCGCCGAATTGAGGTTCTGTAACCTGCAAAAGCATGCCTTCGCCAAGACCGAACAGATTTTCCAATACGTGTATCCAGCTGTCGTATACTTGCGACGGTACGACGAGCAATAGCGATTGCATCTTGCCTCTTACTGCAAGTTCGCTGAGTATTGCGCAAGCCTCAAAGGTCTTTCCGCTGCCCACTACGTCCGCCAAAAGTCCAAAACCTCTCAATTCTTTGAGGAAAATGGTAACTGCCGACTGCTGTCCTTTCAATATCGTTTGGCCGCCCTTATCCGCAAGCGGGATAATACCGTATTTACCGCCTTGATTTTTGTATACGTCGGGCTTGATTTTAAGCTCGGCAAAATCGTCGTATCTGTCAAGCTCTTCCGCGCACTTGGTCAACGTAGCCATTTTTGCGTCAAAAGGTATTACCTCGCCCGCAATCTTGGAGCGTTGTACGTCTTTATCAAAAGCGCCGTCCGCGCATCTCAACGTAAATTTCTTTCCCATTCTGCCCTCCGCTCTCAATCGGAACCTTCGACTTCAAAGTCGTCGACTCCGCTGAATTTCAAAACTATGTCCTCGTAATAGACTCTCTTGGCGTAGCCGTACGAGCCGTAAGGTCTGACTGATATTTCATTATACCTGCCGTTCTTATTTATATCGTTGCGTATAAACGGCGTCGCTCTGCCGTCCGCGTCTATTCTCACTCCCTCTTGGAAGTGCAACTTGCCCTGTATTTCCACACGCTTTAAAGAGCCTTTATCTTTGCAGTAAAAGAGTATCTCTCCCTTATTTGCTCCGCCCGACACGACCTTGAGGTCTATGTCTTTTTCTCTCTTCTTTCTCGTCTCGCTGTTAGGCTCGCCTATTACGTCGCCCTTTTTGCCAAAGGTCGTGGAGAATATCTCTTCATTTTTTACCCTATCCGACCAAGCGTCTCTATAGTTGACGTATGTCGACGAATAATACTCGTTTCCTCTAGGCGGAATAACTCTGCCTCTTTCCAAAAAAACGTCGAGAATCTTTTTGTTGATGCTCTTGTTGTAAAGCCACGTGCCGTAGGAAAGCGCAACCGCGGTCTTGAGTTCGTACCCCATAAGCGCGACTATTGCTCCGCCCACCGCAGGCGCAAACGTCGAGTCCTCGTTGGAGAGTATCGTAAAAGTATCGTCGTCGTTTTGATAATCGTCAAAGGTAATGACTCTTACGGACAACCCCGCTTTTTTCAACTCCCTGTCGATATACTCCAGCAATCCGTACGTCTCGGTAACACCGCCCGACAGCATTATCTTCTTGACGTCGCTGTTGAGATTTCTCTTCAACTCGCTGACTATATAATCGGCGATTTTCTTTGCCACGCCCTCGCTGCCTTTTATGCCCACGCAATTGAGGAAATTATCTCTCGTGACGCTGGTCTGCACGAGTACGTCGCGTTGAATTGACATAGGCACGCCGCTTTCAAAAGCCATCTCGTATATATCGTCGTCGACGGAAAGCGCAGTCTTGGTTTTCTTTATCTCATTGAGCATCAAAAACTGCGTCGAGTGCAATCCCTTTTCCGCGATATACCCGTCCTCTCCAGCAGGGGGCGCGCCGACAGTCTCTCTGCCCGCGATTACGTCCTCTACGTAATCTCTTAAAGCGTAATCAATATCGTTACCGCCTATCTCCATAGGCTCGTTGTGTCCGTCCACGCCGTCGATGATGATACTTGACGAAACGCCCAACGTAAACTTTGCCACCGATATATCCTCTTCGCCCATATCAAAGATTACTATCGGCTCGTCTTTCTTAAGCACCTTTCTGTGATATGCGAAGAGCCCCAAAGCTTTTGTCGAAGACAATACCTTTTTTATTTTGGAGTCTGTCGCCAACGAGACGAGTCTCTCAAGTTCGTCGACGTACTCCTTACCCGCCTTGGTAGGATATACGAGCGAATAGTGAATATCTTGGAAGTAAATACCCTTTTGCTCTTGCATCCTCATAATAGCCGGCAAAACCGTCTTGTTAATTAGATATTTAAAAAACTCTTCGCATACCTCTTGCGGAGTCTTGTCTCCCTCAAAGGTCATATCCAATTCTTCGGCTTTGGCAAAGTCCTCGGCAAGTTTTTTCCTATTGGGGAAATAAAACTTGGGGAATCTGTTTTTCTCGAAATAATACTTTTTATTGGAGAATGTCATTTTCTTGTCGCGACGTTTAAGCAACAGCGATAGCAACGATTTTATCTTCACGACGCTGACGAACGACTTATCGACGTTTTTATACACCTCTTCGCCAAAAAGCCACGTCGACGCGTCTTCGTCATAATAAGCTATCGCAGGAACAATCATGCTCCCTCTTATATCGCACGGAGCAAGTTTGCCGTACTCAACGTTATTTTCAGAACCGAACGCATACGCAACCTTGACAGTGTCGCTGCCCAGGTCGATAGCTACTTCCAAATTATCTATGATAACCGTCATACTCACTCCTCTGTATTTTCAATGGTTTTAATTCGCCGTTGAATTTGCATAATTCTATACACTGTAGATTATAACATAACGCATTACACTTTTCAATATATATTTATTATTTAATATTACAAAAATTTGGTAGTTTTTACAAAAAACGGTATAGTGATTAAAAAAGCCGCCGTACTTGCTGTACGACGGCTTGATTTGAATGCTGTATCGGCGGAAAATATGCATTTTATATTTGCATATCTCGCGTCTGACTGAACTCCTTACTCTGCAACGTATGGGAGCAAAGCCATTTCTCTTGCTCTCTTGACTGCTTCGGTAACGATTCTCTGGTGCTTTGCGCACGTTCCGCTCATTCTTCTGGGAACAATCTTGCCCTTCTCCGTGATGAACTTGCGCAACTTTGCTACGTCTTTATAATCTACTTCGTCCACGCCGTCTGCGCAAAAGATACAAACCTTTTTGCGTGACATTTGCTTTTTAGCCGGACGCTTTACTACCTTTTCTTCGCTCATTGTCATTAAATCTCCTTATTAGAATGGTAAATCATCTTCGTCTACGGGAGTCAAACCGCTGTTGCCGCTTTTGCCAGCGCCGCCGTTTGAACCGCCGAAACTAGGCTCTCCTTGAGAGTTGTCGCCGTCTGCTCTGCCGGCGCCTGAAGGAAGAAATTCAACTTCGTCTGCAACTATGTCGTAAGCCGTACGCTTAGAACCGTCTTGCGCGTCGTATTGGCGAGTTTGAATTGCGCCTACTACGCAGACCTTTCTGCCCTTTTGCAAAATCTTACCGCAGTTTTCTGCCAAGCCTCTCCAGCAAACGACGTT
Organism: uncultured Clostridia bacterium; assembly: GCA_947176265.1. Lineage (GTDB taxonomy): Bacteria > Bacillota > Clostridia > Christensenellales > UBA3700 > RACS-045. Next base: position 18,070 of record CAMWQA010000029.1, read on the forward strand.
GAAAAAGTCGGTTTCGCTGTTTTCTCTGCTGAATCTGCGATTGACTGCGATAGAAAATCTGCAATACGATACTCCGCTTTGCGTTGTTCCTGCCTCGGGATCTCTCGTCAAGTTGCCTATCAATATAACTCTGTTCATAATTTTCTCCTTAGCTTACTTCTTGATAATCATTGATCTTACGATTTCGTCAGTGATACGGTTCATTCTCTTGAGTTCTTCGGGAACGTTAGCGGGAGCCGTAAAGTTTACCAAAACGTAATAGCCTTCAGTGGTGTAGTCGATTGGGTAAGCATACTTCTTAGTACCCCACTTGTCGGTGTTTTCGATTTCTCCGCCGTTAGACGTGATAACCGAAGCCATTTTGTCAACTACTTCCTGTTTTGCCTCGTCGGTAATATCATTCTTGATGATATACAACATTTCGTACTTGTTCATTTTTATACCTCCTTTTGGTCTAATGGTTCAAACTTTTTGTTTGAACAAGGGTGAATATCCTTTCTTTTTAGAAAAGATACGTTAGAATAATAACACAATAAATTTGAGTTGTAAAGGAAAATCGACCTATAAACTATAAAATTTTATATTGCTTCAACGTTTAATTGCTTCAATGCGTGAAATAATACCGCAAAAGCACTACGC
>CAMWQA010000030.1 GCA_947176265.1 uncultured Clostridia bacterium
TCTTTTTATTTCCGGAACTGATAGTAATAGATTTTATCGACGTGCAACCTTGAAACAATCGATAGAAGTTACTAAAGCTACTAGAATAATTTATTGATTCAAGTCCCGACCCAATTTCTACAGTTTTTAAATCTTTACATCCAATAAAAGCATAGTTATCAATATTCGTTACACTATTGGGAATTATTAAACTGTTAATTCCACAATAACTAAAGGCGCGCTCTTGGATTTCTTTCACGCCCTCTTCTATTGATAAACTAGCAAGATTACTACAACCGTAAAATGCATTAAGACGAATTTTTTCGACTGTTCCTGGGATACTTATATTTGTCAACCCCTTACAGGAATCAAATGCTCTATCATTTATGATTATTACACTTCCATCATTCGGTATAATACTGCTCTTACATCCTACAATTAGCGTGTAAGTATCGGACCTAATAATACAGTTATTGGCGCTATAATACGTAGTATTGCCTGCCATTACCTTTAAAGTAGTCAAATTTTCACAATCGCCAAATGATCCAGAAGATATAAACGTGACATTATAAGAAATAGTTACACTAACCAAGCAACTACAACCGTAAAATGCTGACGAAGCTATTTGCGTAACTGGCAATTCGTTGTAATGCGCTGGAATAATAACATCCGCTGATGTTCCTTTATAACCTATTACAATGTAATATGAACCATCAGATGATAACTCGTAAACTAATCCGTCTGTTGCAAATTCATGACCGCAAGAACTGCAAACCCACTCGGTATTGTAACTATGGTCAAGTTTAGAAACATAATCAGAGATAAACTCTCCACCGCAATTTCCACATGCATAAACCGTATAACCTCTTTCACGGCAATTTGGAGCAACAACCTTAACAATCTCGCCTTTAACGTGCGCAAGTTTTTCAATATTTCTTGTTTCAAAGTGGCTATTATCATTTGAGCAATAGCGCGTCTCTTCTCCATAAGCGATACACGTTGCCGCTTTCGTAACGGTCCATACGCCATAATTATGCCCTATAGCGACTATGACTTGCGTGTCTATAGTATTTCCACATACAGTACATTCTTTATGCTTACTTCCATTGGTTTCGCACGTCGCATTCTCATCTATAATCCACTCGGTCGCAGTATGCGCAAGTTTTTCTATATTTCTTGTTTCAACGTGACTGTTGTCATTCAAACAATAACGCGTCTCTTCACCGTAATCGCTACACGTTGCCACTTTTGTAACAGTCCATTCGCCATAATTATGTCCTATAGCGGCTATGACCTGCGTGTCTATAGTGTTTCCGCATACAGTACATTCTTTATGCTTGCTTCCGTCGGTTTCGCACGTTGCTGCCTCATCAATAATCCACTCGGTCGCAGTATGCGCAAGTTTTTCAATATTTCTTGTTTCAAAGTGACTGTTATCATTTGAACAATACCGCGTCTCTTCTCCATAAGCGCTACATGACGTCGCTTTCGTAACTATCCATTCGCCATAATTATGTCCAATAGCAACAAGGACTTGCGTTTCTATAGTAGTTCCGCATATCGTACATTCTTTATGTTTGCTTCCGTTTGTTACGCACGTTGCTGCCTCGTCAATAATCCACTCGCTCGCAACATGGTCATGAATACTTGGATATACTGTATATTCTCCGGTATTGTGATCCCAATCATTTCCTTTAGAAATTGCATTCCATCCCGACATTGATCCGCCATAATATATGCTTACTAACTTTTTACAATTATAAAAAGCAGAATCGCCTATGGAAGTCACACTGACCGGTATATCAATACTTGTTAATTTGCTACCGGCAATGCCCAATATACCGTTACCGCCGGCGCTAATACTATAGAAAGCCTTTTCGTTAATAGCAGTTACATTGTGTCCATTAATACTTGCCGGTATTACCACTTCTGTCGACGATTTTTTATATCCGCAGATTGTAATCGTATTATCGTTTATCAAAGCCCACTTTATTCCGTCTTCAGTTTCTCCGCGCTCTCCGCCGTAATTCCATACTACCGGTATACTGCTAGACTTCCAACTGCTACTCCAGTCACTTAATCTGCCGCTCAATTGACTATATATTATTAAGGAATTACTGACGGAAAAAGCGCTTGATTCTATGCGTGTTACAGTGCTTGGTATCTCTATACTTGTTAATCCACTGCAATCAGAGAAAGCCTCTGAACCTATGCTAGTTACACTGCTTGGTATCTCTATACTTGTTAATTCACTACATCTATAGAATGCATTTTGACCTATGCGAATTATATAATTAGGTATTACGCTATTTTTGCAACCTAATACTAAAGTATTGTCGCTCATATTTATTAGACAATCGCCGTCGCTTTTATATATTGCATTATCACTGTCTACTGTTATACTTTCTACACCGATACAATCGTAGAAAGCGTCAGTTGCTATATCAGTTACGCTACTTGGTATTTCTATACTGGTTAATACTTTACAATTGTAGAAAGCATTATCCCATATCCTCTCTAGCTGACTGTTATTACCATACGTAACGCTTGTTAAACTAATACAGTTCTTAAATGCGTTTATGCCTATAATTTTTACGCCACTTGATATTACAACCGAATTCAAAGAACTGTTTCCTTCAAATATCGTGCTTATAGACACTACCGGCATTCCCTCTATTGTTTCCGGTATTGTTAAGTCATTACTACTGCCTTTATATTTAGTCAAATATACTTTATCATTATGCACGACATAATCATAATCACTATCAGTAGTTATGTTGTTATAGCCCCATACTACAGGTTTATTGTCATAATTCCATCTGGTTTGCCACCCGCTTGGCTCCCTGATTGCTTCACAATAAATTATTGTTAATGAACTACAACTACTGATTGTATCTTTACCTACTCTCATTACGCAAATTGGTATCACTAGGCTTGTCAAACTGCTACAGTCTTGGAATGCACATGAGCCTATACTTATTACACCGCTTGGTATCTCTATGCTTGTTAAACTGCTGCATCTTTCAAATGCATTTGAGCCTATACCCGTTACACCGCTCGGCAGCTCTATGCTTGTCAAACTGCTACAAGCATAAAATGCACTGTCATATATGCTTATTAAACTGCTTGGCATCTCTATACTTTTTAACTTGACGCAGAAACTGAATGTATATCGCTCTATGATTGTTACGCCGTCCGGTATATTTATGCTTGTCAAACTGCTACATGCTTGGAACGCAGCCGAGCCTATGCTTGTTACGCTGTCCGGCAACTCTATGCTTGTCAAACTGTTACAATAACAGAATGCGTCTGAGTCTATGCTCGTTCCTCCGGTTATATTTACGCTCTTTAACGAAGTCGGCACGTAATTTTTATTTTCCGAATACTCACTTGCTCCGAATAAATAGCCGAAATGCGTATTTACAGTCCCATCTAACGTTGCTCCGACAAATGGTATTGTCATGCTCTCCAAATTGGCGCAACCTAAGAACGCGCTATTGCCTATGCTTGTAACGCTGTTTGGTATCTCTATGCTTGTCACACTGCTACAGCCCGAGAATGCATAGTTGCCTATGGTAGTAATGCTGTTTGGTATCGTTAATTCTCCGCTTAAAATTTCTCCGTCTATGTATAATTTGTTTGCGCAAGTCGCTGGATTAGCGTAAGAATTACCAAACGATATTCCGCACCAACCTGTCAAATTATCATTATAATATACTTCCTCAAGACTGCTACAATTATAGAATGCGTCTGCGCCTATACTTGTTACGCTGCTTGGTATCTCTATACTAATTAATTCATCGCAATTGGAGAATGCTTCTGAACCTATACTCTCTCCGCTTGTTAATACTACTCTCTTTAGTCTTGATTTAGGTATATAATCTAGTGAAATTATAGGCATTGTCGCTTCTTCTATTTGGCAGTTATAGAATGCCGACGAACCTATGCTAATTACGCCGCTAGGAATATCTATGCTTGTTAACGTACCGCAATTATAGAATGCCAAGTCGTTAATAGCCGTTACACTGTGTCCGCCGATAACGGTGGGTATTACCACTTCTGCCGGCGTACCGCTGTAACCGTATATTGTTATCGTATTACTATTAGTCAAAGCCCACTTTATCCCGTCTTGAGTCTCTCCACGCTCTCCGCCGTAATTCCATACTACCGGTCTATTGCTAGGATTCCAATAATTATTCCATTCGCCTGGCATACTGCTTACTTCGCAATATATCATTAAAGAACTACAGTCCAAGTATGCGTTTGAATCAATTTTCGTTACGCCGCTATTTATCTCAATGCTCGTCAATTTATTACAATTATAGAATGCATTTGAGCCTATGCTTGTTACGCTATTGGGCATATCAATGTTTGTTAATTCATTGCAATCATAAAATGCTTCTTGACCTATAGTCTTCAGCCGGCTATCCCCTTTAAACGTTACGCTTGCCAGATTTATACAATATTCAAATGCTCCGTATCCTATGCTTGTTACGCTGCTTGGCAGCTCAATGCATGTTAAGAAATTGTTTCTGTAGAACGCAAATGAGCTTATGCTTGCGCACTTACCATTTTCCGCAAAATTAACTTCCACAATGTTGGCATAACAATCTTGATCATTATGATTCCAATATCCTCTAAACATGTAGCTTGGAATATATGTTACGTCTTTGCCTATATTAATTCTAACGCCGTCACTATTTACTCCGGCTTTGAAAAATCCAAAGTAATCATATTCGTCATATTCAACCGCGTTGTAGTTGATCTCTTCCAGTGAATGTAGATTACCAAAGTTGTATCCCATTCCATAATCTTTATAATTCTTGCCAATTGTTATACTCTTTAAGGAAGTACAATCACTAAAAGCATAACCTCCTAGCTTTCTCACATTATCGCCTATTACCATACTTGTGATTTTTTGATTATCCGCAAAAGCCATGTATTCGATTTCGAGTACAGGCAAATTATTATAAGTATCCGGTATTACAATATCGGTATCAACCACTGTTCCTATGCCCGCAACCGAATAACCTACAAGCGCTCCGTCTTCCCATATTTCTGAATATGCCAACTCGATTTTACGCTCGGCAAAGACAGCCTCAATAACAACGTCGCATCCCGGCATAACAAAACTTAGCGTATCGGTTATGTCAAGTCCGTTAAAAGTAAGTTGTTTTAACTCATAACCGTCGTCGGGATATACTTCAAAACTTATAAAATCATTATAAGCCGCCTGATAAGCGTTGGGGACTACACTTCCGTGATCACTCTCTTTCACGTTGATTTCGTATTTTCGTTGAACCTCTTGGAAAAATGCAACTATTACAACGTCAGCTTCAGGCATTACAAATTGCCTTGCGCTAGATATTTCAAGGCCGGCGTCGTATGCATCAGACTGTACGCCAAGATAAGCCAGCGCATATCCATCGTCAGGCTTGACTGAAATTTCAACTAACTCTCCCGCTTCTGCGCTTGTTACGCTAGGAGTAACTGTGCCGTGCTCGCCCTCTGTCACAAAAATGTTATATTTTGCTTCATCACTTACTTCTCGAAAACCTGCGCTAATCGTAACGTCGGATTCAGGCATTACAAATTGATTTGCATTAAATAAATCAACGTCACCGTTATTAGCCTGTATTTTAAGAAAATCCAACTCAAATCCTGTATCAGGCATCACATTAATCGTAACTATCGTTCCGGCAGTGGCGCTTGTTACACTAGGCCTAACTACGCCATGCTCACTTTCCGTAACATTTATCGAGTAACTTTTACCCCCAATGTTGCTATGTTCGCAAGCGACTAATCCTATTACGCAAGCTAGAATAAGAATTATTGTCAAAAGACAAACAAGTGATTTTTTCATTTTTCGCTCCTTATAATATGTCTTCTATATCTTCGAAATTTTTACAAAAAAGGTATACTTTTACTGACTGATATGTTTGACAAGAAAATCACACTTGAATTATAATGATTTAGCAAAAAACCTATATTTTCAAAGTCTTTTAAAAAAAGTATACTTTTTTTGGAATTTTTCGATTTGTTTTTAATTTGGTAAAAAAAAGAAGAAAATTAGTATTGATTTTGTATAAATAGTATAGTATAATAAATGTACACAAACGAGTTGCACATTGTACCGCACTCTTGAATAGGGAATCCGGAGTTGGAAGTCGGCTGGCGCGCCTTACCGCAAACGCGGTCTTTAAGGATTACAAAAAACTTGCACAGGATACCCACCTGCTACAAAGCGGGTTCAGATTGGCGCTCGTCTGTGTACAACTAAAAACAGCCCCTTGATACAGGGGCTGTTTTTTATTACGCGTTTTGTATATTGAACGTCGCTGTCGCCTAGGTATAGGCGCGCTTGCCACTGCGTATAGATAGACGGCTCTTTGCGTCTCTTACGCACGGACTTATGCGACGTGATAATGAATTGAGATTTCTACTTTTTGTTTTCTACTTTTTCTTGAGTATCGTCTTTTGGCATACTTTCCGTAGGCAAGTTATCCGCAGACGTAATATCGTCCCCCGCAGGCAGATCGGTCTTTTTGACTATACCCGCGACTGCGAGCACTCCCAAAAATCCCATTACGATTTCTTGGATATACGGTACGTCAAACTTGAGAGATATACTCTGCAAAGCTACCATTAACGCGCTGACGATTGATACCCAAAATTCATAGCTCTTGAGTTTTGCTTTCATGCGCTCTCCTTTGCGACTTCGGGCGTTACTTCGGACTTTTTGCGCGGACAGCGTTGCTGCTCAAGGCGCTCTTCTTTGGCAACGTCCTCCATATACTCCCTTACCGCGTTGTTCATATTTTCTATGTTCTCGTCTATATCTTTCATATACTCGAGGTCTTTAGTGAGAGAAGTTATCGTCTCTTGATATTTGCTTTCTCTCGCTCTGCTGTCTTTGAGTTCATAAATCAACAATATGCAAAACAACAACGCCCACAGTCCGTCGCCTATGGCAAGTTCTAAAATCTTATCCCACATATCACTTGCTTTTCTTGGCTATCTCCGTAAGCAATTTGCCGTAGTAAACGCCAAGATACTCCTCAAGTTGTTTGTTGTTTTTCATCATCTGCATAGCCACGTCGTGAGGAAGCGAAGAATAATAGTCGTAAGCCGTATAGTAGCGTTTTTCATAGCTCTCTTTCTTTTTTCCTGCCATGCCGTACTTGTTTTCCATATTCTGTATGGCAAGCGCGTCCTTCAATCTTTGGGCAAGTTGAGCTTCTATCGCCTTGGCTCTGTCCTCTATATATTTGGTTTCTTTTTCTTTGAGCGTATTGTTGTATTTGTTTATCTTCTCCACCTCGTCGCTTCTCTTGTTAAGCAAACGCTGTATCTCGCTGTCGAGCTTTTGAGCGTAAGAGAGGTCGAGTTGTTGGAGCGCGGTTTTGGCTTCGCCCTGCAACTTCGCTATCTCTGCGTCGAGAGTATTGACGGCGGTATTGCGTTTGTCCGCCAATTCCCTGCTCTCCAAAGCTCTTGCCTGCTCGTTGGCTTCCGTCTGCCCCTGCTTGATTGACGAGCGGTAAAGTCCCTTTTTGACAAGCTCTTGCATAAGAGCCTTTTGAAAATCGTCGTAATCCCTGTCGACTTGATTTTGTTTGAGAGAATACTCGTCATTCGTAGCTTGCTTTTTGTTTTCCACGACTGCCGTCTTGGTATCCAAAGCGTCGCTTATCTTTTTCTTTTCGCCCTCTAGTAATCCGTCGTATTTTTCTTTGGTATTGCTCTTTATCGCGTCCTCGTCGTCTCCTTCGTATTTGAGATACTCAAAAGTCTGTTCCTCGGGCAACAAATCCGAGAGGTCTTCGTACCCCTCGCCGGGGTCGTATTCTGCGTTGTTTTTATATTCCTCGTCAAGTTGTTTCAGTTTGTCGATAAGCTGAGCTTCGCCCTCTTGATAAGGAGACGTGTCTGCATCATCCATCTCCTTTTTGCCAGTGAAAAACTCCTTGACCTTTTTTGTAAATTCATTCCAAGTCATAATTTCTCCTCGTATATAAATTATTGCAAAAGCGCGCTTGCTCCCGATACGCTTCCGCTGACGCGCGCTCTGCCAGACGATACGCCTTGTCCAGTAATCTCAATTACTCGCCAGCCTCTCGCCAAAGCAAGCGGCGCAATGGTAATAGCTCCCTTTCTCTCGTCGACGAGTTCGCCGTCCACCTTGATTGAAAACTCAACGCCGGTATTGCCCGACGCAAACGCCAAAAGTTCAAGCTCTGCGTTACCGCCTTGGGAATAAAGTCTGATCTTTAGACTGCACGCGCCGCCCGCCGCCGACAAAACGAAATAGTAATTGGCAATCGCCGTAGATACGTGCCTGTCAAAGTTCTCGTTCAAATCGCCAAGCATAGCTTCCATTCTTTTCAAATTCATAAGCTCTCCTCATTTCAAAAAATCCACCTCTAAAATAGGCGGACGGATATTCTCGTCTACGTTATCGGAACGGATATAAAATATAAACTTATCCGACTTGACGTATACGCTTTGGCGGTTCTCTTGAGGCGAAAGTATAAACTCCCGTCGCTCGCCGTTAGCGATTATACCCAACGTATATTGACTGTCTGCGCTGTACTCCACTCCGCGCACAACCTTGAGCGCGGCAGGTCTGTCGAAATCTATCTCTCCGCTCTGCCAATACTTTTGATACGGCATCCCCAAATACAGTCCGCTGTCGTCGAGTTGAACGGGCGATAAAGAGTCCTCTGAAAGTCCTATTATTTTACCCTCGCCGTACGCTCCCACAGTCTTGACGTCAAAGAAGGATATACCCCGCATGAAGTCCACAGACTTGTCCGTCAAATCGAATAGCATGACGACGTTGTTGGATCTTTGTCTGGAAATCACTTCGTAATCGCTATCAATATCATTGGTAAATGACAGTATGTACTTGTGATGAGCGTAGCACGCCGACACGTCTTTAAAACCTCCGCGCAACAAGTCGTTGGTCTTGACTGAATATCTCGACACGTCGTAGCCGTCAAAGAGATATATGCCGTCTTGGCTGGCAAAAGCTATGTACGCTCCGCAATTCGTGATTGACTTAGCAAAAATGCGTTCGCTGGACGCGTATACTTTCTTCATCGCAAACTGCGTTTGGTCGGCGTAGGCGGTCAGCCTGTATATGCCGAAATCGCAGAATACGTATAGGTAATTGTCAAAACTCTTGACCGCGTTGACTCCGCCGAGCGAACCGTCGAAATCTATGTAACCGCCCTCGTCGAGCGACACGTTCCAATTATAAGGATTGAAATCGTCGCTAAACCAAAGGCTGTTGCGAATTCCCTCGACAACTGCGTATATTCGCTCGTAGTGCACGCACATATCGAGTATCTTTACGCCGTCTTTCACGTCGACGAGTTGGTTGCCAGACAGCGCTTTAAGTCCGCTTTTGCCCGACAGCAACAACAAGTCCTCGCCGTCAAAGAGGTAATTGACCCCGACGTCGAAAACGCCCTGTCCGTCGATATGCGTCCACTGACTGTCGCCCGCCGTAAAGCATTCCAATCCGCCCTCGTGCGACAGCACAAGTCTGCTCTTGAGTTTACCGTCTTTTTGAGCGCGCGTTATGAATAATTTACTCTTCCCCAATCCATCGGGTGTGGGCGGTATAACCTCCCCCTCAAACTCCAACGCGCTTATGCCGTAAGGATTGACAAGCCGTCCGTACTTAAACTTATAATTGTATACGCAATCAACGTAGTCGCAAGGCAAGTTGCGCGACACTTTAGTCTCGTCGTATCCCTTGAAATTTGACAGCGCAATCCTCTTGCGATCGGGCTTTGTCAATGCGTAATCCTTGTCGTAAAACATATCAATACCACCTTCGGGGCTTGATTTTGATTTCCCCTTTTTTTCGCACAGCGGTGCGCATATCTTGCTTGAATCTGTCTGAATACATTACCGACTGCTCGTACATGCCCGATATCATACTGTACTCCGCGCATATACCCAGCGCCAACGTCTTTGCGCTGACTACGGGAGGCAACGGACAGTCTTCTTCGATGTCAATGTCGAGCGGTATATAGCTGTATACTATCTTTGCTCTTTTAATTCCCTCGTTGCGCAATTTGCAATGAGTGGGCGCGCAGTAAAAATTCGACGGCAATCCGCTGTCTATATCCTGCACTTTGCGTACCTCGGCAACTTTGCGCGTAAGTCCCTCAAAGTTTATCTTGCCTTCAACTACGTCTACGCTCTCCTCTTCAATCAACGGAACGTACTCCGTCGCAATTTCCTTTATCACGAGATTGGCGCATTTAACCAACAGTTTGAGTTTTGGGTGTTGCGCCGTCTGCGCGTTTATACTTGCGTCTTCGTCGCCGAGGTACGTTAAACATATTTGTATCGCTTCTTTTAGTTGCATAGTTAAGTTCCTTTTTTATATTTAGAGACTATGATTAAGTAAGCGCAAATAAAATTGCGTAAGCTATTTTTGCGATAAGCAGGATATGCGTTGCAGGCGTACTATATGTACGTCAAGACGCATAGACAAACTTAGCGCGTAAATCGATAGCAAGGTTATTGCGCGAACTTGAGCATAGGCTCTATGCTTCCCATAGCTTTTTGAATCAACTCGTCTTGACGTTGTTGTTCAAGACGGGCGTTGTGGGCGTCAATCTCGGCAAGTATGCGTTCTTTGTTTTCAACGGCAGTTTCTCTTGCGAAATCAAGCGCCCTTTTGTCAAGAGCAGCATAGGGAAAGACCGCCTGAAATGAAGGCGACTTTGACGAATTATGCAACTCGTATCTGCAAGTTCCCCCATTGAAATAGATTTTGTAGTTTTCGTCTATGCTCTTTATCCTTGAAGATATGTCAAATAAATCGTCTTTTATCTCAATCAGTCTGTCCATACTGCTCCCATAATGTCGCTGCGCGACAGTTATATTGCCAACAGAGTTGGCAGTTGTATTCCGTCTGCGGCGGAGTTATATTGTCCTTCGGACAGTGAGATTTTGCCTATCGGCAAAGTTATTGATAAATATTAATATCTTTAACTAAAATAAGCAACCTGTCAGTTTGCTTATTTTAATATAACTACTTGCAAAACAAGTAATCTCACTGTTGCGACAGCACAATATCACTAATTTCCGGAATTACTGCGTAGTAATTCCAGAAAGCTTTGCCTGTCCAATAGGCTTATCGCATATCATATCCGCATACTTGACGAGCGTTGCGCCGTAAGTCGCGCTTCCCGCCTTTTGCTTGATGACTTTGCCGTTGTCGCCCTCAAGCCATCTCCAATCGCAGAGTTGGTGCAACTTGAAGTCTTGAGAGTTGAGCAAGTACATTGTTCCCTTCTCGACAAATCTGTCGGCAATGAGCGGTATACCGTTGTAGGACAAAGCCTTGAAACCGCCGTCGAGATTCATATAGTCGACGTTGGTTCTCGTCAAAGCGAGATAGTCGAGATACGCTCTTCTTACGTCGTAGGAACATACGATAAAGTCTATCTGCGAACCCGCAACTTCGTCTATGTAATCAATTGCGCTTTGTATCTTCGCCGTGGAAATCGAACCCACGTTTTTGTACTCTTTGGGCGCAAGCCAGCTTCTGCCCGCTCTCGACAAACCGTACAAATCCTTGTCTGAGAAGATTGCGCCAAGTCCCGTCAACTCGTTTTCTTTAGAGCCCTGCACTGTCATAATATCCCCTTCGGCAATCTTCGTCGCTACCGTTGCCGACACAGTAACGGTGTTGTTGACTCTGTCTACACTTACAATTCTTACGCCTTTGAGGTCGCCGTATACCGTGCCGTTGGCTTTGGAATATACGTCTACTACCATACCTTCCATTACGTTGCGTACGCTGTCAAGCTCGATTACGTTGCTTGCGCTTTCTTGGGCCTTGCAAGTCGCCAACGTACCGCTTCCGTCGCCGTACAACATTCTGCCGAGATTGAATTTGGAAGCCTTGAGCAAGCCTTCCATCTCTGCGTTGAGAAGATTGACAAACGCGCTCGTGTTGGACTGCGAAGCTCTGATTGCCTTGTCGGAAAGCTCTATCGTACCGTAAAGGTTCTTGAGTTCCAATTTAAATCTGTCGTAGTTGTTTGCTGCCGGCGTGGGCAGATCCCCCGTCTCCGTACCTGCGCCTATACCGCCGTTGATACCGTAAGGCACGAGTTTGATTATCTCTTTGCCCCACACGTCGCTCGACGTCTGCTCTATCTTTGCAAGAAGCGGGTTGACGCCCACGTTGAGCTGATCTGCAACCACGTTCAAATACACGCTCTTAAGCGCTTTTTCTGCTGTTTCTAACGTTACCATTATATCCTCCTGTTGTTGAACATAGCTTTAAATACATTGCCCGCCTCGGCTATGCTCGTTGGTTTCGATGGCGGTGTAAGTGTGATTTGTCCCCTTGAAGAAATTGACTTGGGGGGAAGATTCTGTTGCAAACCGTCAAGATACTCTTGTATTATTCTATCCTTGACAGATTGATTGTCAAAGACGTACTTTTGCAAAAATTCTTCGTCGGTTGCAAGTTTTTCGGGAGCTACATATGCATTAGCAAGCGCAGTCAAAAATGCTTTTTCCAAGCAATTTTCATCTTGCGACAACGCTTCGCTGTCTGCGATAATCCTGCCTATTTGCGCAGAAAAGTCCTTTGCTATTGGATAGGCTTGCAAGAATTCTTGCACTTTTGCCTTCCAGCCGACTTGCTCGAATACGGGTACTGTTTCATTCTCGGGAGCGTCCTTTATTTCCTCCCCTTGACTTCCGTCGCAAGCGACATTGTCGGCGTCCTCTTCTTGCCCTTCTTCCCCTTGCGTCGTTGGGGGTATATTCTCCGGCTCTAGCGCATTTTCGCCCGAGCCGTCGATATCAATTTGCCGATATGATACTGTCTTCATTTTGTCCTCCGTCGTTTGGCATATTAGCCGCGTCGATATTTTTCATCGTTCTGTGCTCTTTGATATGAGCGTCAATCAAAGCGACGATATTCTCGTCCTTTTCTTCAATTAAACGCTTGATATGTTCGTCGATATGCAAATCGTGATCGTCGTATTCGGCAACCTGCACTACCTCTTTGCCAAAGTCGAGATTTTCTTTCATTGCCTTCTTGCGGTGGCTCTCGTCTATATCTTTGCTCGACTCCCAGTTGCCCAATCCCAAAATCTCAAGTATCTTGAGTTTGTTGCGGTTGGATATTGCTCCGTTTTCGTCGTTGAAGATACCCATACGCGCAAGTTCTATTACCATATTACGCTTGTTTTCCAAAGTGTCGGTAAGCTCGTTTTCATTGTCGAATACTAGGTCGTCGCTTTGCAAATCGCTTGACGTAAAGTAGGCAAGTTCCACCTCTCCGTTATCTGAACAGAATCTCTTCATACGCTTGGTCTGACAGAACTGTCTGTAGAGTCTCAACATTTGCTCGCATATTCTTTTGATACCCATACGCAGCGAAGTCGTGGCTATCGACAGTCGGGTGTCGTCCTGCTCGACGAGCATACCGATCGCCTTGCCCGACATTTGATTGAGCACGTTGGAATACTTGCTCAACTCGCTGACTCCCGATATGGTGGTAAACTCCGACAAGATTCTCTCTTCCTCGTACTGAAAATCGACGGGTACTCTCCCGCTCTCGAGAAGTTTTGGCGGCGTCGAGCCTTGACGGTAAATCAAAACCTTGCCCGGCGACAGTCCCTCTTCTTCGAGATTGTCGGTGTCGACCGACCCGTCCTCTATGCTAAGCACTCCCATTGACAAGCGGTTAATAAATTCGTGCTTGCGATTTTTAACTGCGTTGTACGCTCTCTGCAACGGGATAAGTCTCTCAATAAGACTCGCGCCGTAAAAACATCCAAGCTTCTCAATACAGATAATCTTCGTGAAAGGATAACCTCTCGTCTCGCCCACGCCGTTTATATACGGCAAATCGCCGTGATAAAGCAGTTTATCTCCCGCCACGATGCTCAATTCGCCGTTGGGTTTATCCGCCGTAGGGCGGCAATACTTCTCGATAACCACGCACATATCGTGAGCCACGCCGTCAAACGCATTTTTTGCGCCGTCGTATCCAAGTCCCGCTCCCACTTGAGCTCCGTCAAGAGAAAAGACGTTGACGTCTTCGCCTTGAACCTCTACTCCCCAAATATCTTTGATTTCGTCGACATGATAAGCCTTGGCGTGAATGATACTCATGCAGTCGTCAATATTTGCCGTGCCTATATTGTCGGGAAAAATCTCGTAGGGCGGAACGACGGATATATCCACGTCTCCTTCGCGCACAACGCCGTTTTTGCTTTTCCCGACGACTCTTCCCTTTTCGCCTGCCCACACCGTCTTGAAAAAGCAACTGCCGGTGACTTCGCTCCAACTGCTTGCCTCGTTGAGTAGTCTTGGAATATCGTTTTCTTCGCACAGCGCTTTGACGATTTGCGTTGACAGCTTTGCCGTCTGCACGTCTGCGTCGTCGTTGCTGAACGGCCTGACGCTAACTCCGCATTTGAGGCGGTTGAGTTTGGACAGACGTGTCTCGATAATGGAAGCGATATGATTGTACACTTCTCTCTCTTGCCAATAGTATTGCTTGCCGTACTGCTCGACGTCGCCGACGGGAGTTATCTCCGCATATTGATTACCGCTGTAAAAATTCATATTGAGACGCCATTGCAATTCAAGCGGTTTGCGTTCCTGCCGTCTGCGCTCGAAATCTTTGCGTACTTCTTTGACTATATCTTCGCTGAATTTGCCGTTAAACTTGGTCATTTTGCCTACTTTGTTCCTCCGTCTTTTTTTTGCTTTTTCGCTTGGGCGCAAGCAATAATCCAATCTCTCCGTAGAGCGTCCGCATACACTTATCGCACAGATTTATGTACTGTCCCGCTCCCACCCCCTCGGGCGCAACGGAATAATTCGCAAGGTTTCGGCAGTTGCCCACGTCGCATTTAATCTTGTTTGTTTGAATGATTACTTTCATTATTTTCTCCTTTCGTCAAGTCTTTGAGTTGCCCCAACAGTTTTGTTTTGAGTTGTTCAAGTTCTTCGTCGCTCATCTTCGCCAAGTCGTTTTCCTGTCCTTTGAGTTCAAGTATCGTCTTGATAGCCGTCATATCGGGCGGCATATGCTTACTGCTTACTTTGCGTTTGATTAGCTCGTTTTCCCCGGAATACTCCTCGACTACCTCCTGCACGTCATAGCCCACGGCTTTCCGCAGAATGGCTTCGTCAATATCGTCGTTCATATCTTTCTCCTTGTTGCGTTTTTCCGCGCGTTAATCAGCTTGGTTTTGTCCTTTTGTATCTCGCTGACTTGCGTCTTTGGCAACCTTGCGGGTTGGGGTTTTGACACAATGTAATATCTCAACGCGTCGAGAGCGTGATCGTCCTTTTTGATAGGCTTGTCCCCCTTACCCCACCAATAGCTTTTAAGTTCCCTTATCAGATTTGCGCACGTTGAAAATATTTTGATCTTGCCCTCTGCAAAATAGCTCTTTACGCTTGCTATACCGCTGAAAAGCTGTTTTTCCACTTTGGAATTGACGAGTATGCCTCTGTCGTAAAACAACTCGCTTACGCTCTTGCGAGACGCAAGCGTACGCTGGTCCGCCGCGCTGTCGATGAGCGCGGTAAGTCTGCCTTTGCCGTCAGTGTGCCAATTCAACTTGCGGGCAAGCTCTTTGATATGCTCCGCATGGTAATCAATATCCTTGCCCGCCATATACCACTCGCCCACGACGTAAACGTTGCCGTCGTAGTCTGTGGCAAAGAATAGGCACGCCAAAGGATTGTTGAGTCCGGGGTCTATAGAAATTTCGTCTTGCCACTCAAATGGCACGTCAAACGGCGGAATAACGTCGCGCTCGGGCAGGAACTCTTTGTAGACGATGCCTTCCGCCTCGCAAAATCTGCCGTATCTGCGCGACGAGAGCGTCTGTTCGTCCATATTCGCCGACAGAGCAGCGACTTCTTTGCTGTCTAAAAAAGGATTGTCCGCCCACTCGACGTGCTCGTGCCAAATTTCATCGTCGCCCGCAGAATTGAGATATATCTCGTCGTATACCCACGTCAAACCTTTGAGCGGAGTCATCGTGCCCCATATCTCGCCCACTCTGTCGATGACGCGCATACGGCATTCGTCGTAGACGTCCTTGGGCGGTTCTTCGTCAAACCACACGAAGTCGAGCGACGCGCCTTGAAATTTTTCTCTGCCCTGATCGCAACTCTTGAAAGCTACCTTTGACGTACCGCCGAAGACGTTTTTGATAAGTACGTAGTCGATAATGCCGTATTCGGCAGAGCCTTTTTTGCCAGATAACATGACGACGTCTTCTATCCAATCGGGATTGAGATAGGACAGGAATTTGCTTTGCGCCACTTCTCTCTGCACCTCGTAGGACAGCGAAACTATCCACCCCGACACGTTTTTGCGATTGCGCCTGTAGGGATGAATACCCCTTGCCCACCACACTGCCTCGACTGCACCGCACTCCGTCTTGCCCGAGCGGTTGCCGCCGAATACCCAACGGTTACGTTTGAGACACTTGTGAAAGTCGAGTTGTTTTTGGTGTACTTTTTCGCCCGTGTTATAAGTTGACAGTCTGTCGCCGGCTTTTCGTCTTGCTTGCTCTTTTTCTATGGATAACAACGTAAAAAGTATTTGTTTTTCTCTCATAATTCGCCAAATTACAATGATATTTTTTTAATTTAATGCCGCTAATTTATTGTCAAAATTTTCCAAATGCAATATAATTGAATTAACACAATCGAGGTCATTATGAAAAAAGTAATAATTATTGCAATGCTACTTACAATACTCTGCGTATGCGGACTGTCCGCAGGCGTTTGCTTTGCCGACGAAACTTCAGAACCGACGAACGAATGGTATTATTTTGAAAAGTCTACCGACCGTCCCAATCTTCCGTTGCGCGAGACTGCAAACGAGGAAGGCAAAGTTTTGCTCTATATACCTCACTCGTACGCATTTGAAAAAATAGCAGATCCCGACGGCGCTTTCGTCAAAGTGAAATACAACTCTAAAGAAGGCTATATAAGCACTGCATATTTCAATAGCAACTGTACGAAGGTATCGTCAAAATGGGGTAATAATGCATATACGTACGATTTGTCCGACTTGACTGTCACGGCTGAAAAAATCACTCCCTATAAAAAAGACGATATGTCGCCATACACTACTCTCGACAAAAAAGACTTTACTATCAACAAAGTATACGGATACTATATCTACGGCAATGATTATTACTTCTTGATAGACGCAATCGGCATTGTGTTTGACAACCCCAATCCAATTCACGGATATATCAAGGCATCAGATACTAACCGCGCGAATTTCAATGAAAAAGATATACCTGTCAATGCTGGCTATACCTTGCAAACCACTCCCGACAAACCGACGACTCCTAGCGGCTCGATGAGTTCTGGCAATACCAATACCCCGTCTGCAGACAAAAACGGCTCGGATACCCAGACTCCAAAGAACTCTTTGGACAGATATATCCTCATAGCCGTAATTGCCGTGTTGTGCGTGGTAATAGTCATTTTGATTTTCGTCCCAACAAGAAAGAGACAGTAAAATTACACCGTAGTGACTACGCTTTGTCTTGAATTAGCCGTCGCGCTCAACGCTACGGCTATATTTAATTTTTTCTGAGGCTCTTGCTTTTGCATACTCTCTTTTTCTTTTTCGTCTCTGTCGGCGCAATATCTGAAACACCTAACGAATACAGGGTCGTTTGAGTAATACTTGCTCATCCACTCGTCGTCGTAGCCTTTCATAGTACGTATGCATGAAAATTGCTTTAAAGCGAGTTCGTGCCATCTGAATACGCTGCGCAAGCAAATATTCAACTCCTCCGCTATTTTTTCAAAGCTCTTGCGCTTGAGGTACCTCATCTCCAATACCAGTCTGTGTTTGGGCTTGAGCGCTTTAAGCGTGTTGTCTACTATTACCTTCGCGTTTATCAAAGCCTCTTTGCGGGCGTTGTTGGCGAGCATCTTATTCATAAGGTCGAGGACGTTACCCTCGTAAGAAAAACTGCCCAAAGCCATTTGCATATTGCTTTTATCAATGCATTTGACGACAAGCGGCAGCGCATTGTACGTGGCAAGCAAACTTTTTGACCACGTTTCCTGATTCATCATATCACCTCCCGATTCCCTGCGCTCCGTCGCATAAGCTGGGGACACGAATTTTATCTTAATATAATTGCTATCTGTTTGTATTTCTCCTTGCGACACCCTAATTATAGGACAAGATTTTTCCAAAATGCAAACGATTATGACACACTTTTGAACATTTGTTCGTATTCCTTACTTATTTGACTCCATTATATTCTAATTGTAACTCTTTTTGAACATTTAGAAGTTTTAAGGCAAATGGTAGATAAAAGCGTATTAAATTTGACATAAATTTAGACAATATTGTATAATAAAAATAATATATAATTTCTTTTAAATCTTATAAGGGGAAAATAATGAAAAAAACTATTTTAAAAATATTTTGCGTACTTATTTTTGCTTTTTCTTTGACGTTCTGCGCGGTTGCATGCGATCCCAAAGACGGCGAAACCCCGCAAAATAGCAAATCTTCTTACTCCACGACTTACAAAACCATTTCGGAAAGAAGCAACACCAAGAACGCTTGGCGAGAAGGAATGGTATCCGGCAACGGACTTCAAGGTTTCGTAACCAGCGGCGCGCCGTATAACGATACTCTTA
>CAMWQA010000031.1 GCA_947176265.1 uncultured Clostridia bacterium
ATCCAAGCGCGTTTACCGCATTGTGCGAGAAAGTTCGCTAATCAACAAAATCGCAATGATCAAAGGTATGGCAATCGCCATACCTTTTTTATTAAATCTAGTTGAAGTTAAATAAAAATTATAGTATCATAATTATATGAGTGCGAATTACGAGTATATTACTTCTATAAAAAACCCAAAAGTTCAACACGTCAAAAAGTTGAAAGACAAGGCTTATCGCAGAAGCAGCGGGGAGTTTGTCGTCGAGGGCGAAAACTTTTTAAAGGATATTCCGTCTAAGGCTTCCGTTACGGCGTTTTTTTTGGAAAAAGACAAGTTGAGCGAATTTGAATATATAATTAATCGACACAAATGCGATAAAATTTATCTTGTCGACAGCAAAGTAATGGCGACGATGAGCGATACGGTTACGCCGTGCGGAGCTTTGGCAACAGTAAAAATAAACCAAGAAGAAAGTACAATAATCGGCAACGTCGCGGTGCTTGACAGAATAAGCGACCCAGGTAATATGGGGACTATAATCAGAACTTGCGCCGCATGCGGAGTGGAGAATATCATTGCAATTGACTGCGTAGATTATCTTTCGCCAAAAGTAATCAGAGCGTCTATGGGTGGAATTTTTTCCGTAAAAATACGTGAAAAAGCATTGGACGAAACGCTGGAATTACTTAAAAAACACCATATTTACGCATTGGATATGAACGGCGAAAACCTATATTCGATAGATAAAATTAATACACCTTTTGCTCTTGTCGTGGGCAATGAAAGTAAAGGATTATCTAATGAATTTAGGACGTTAAGTAAAATTATTTCTCTTCCAATGAGCGGTAAAATTGAGTCGCTCAATGCGGGAGTGAGTATGTCAACTGCGCTGTACGAAATTGTTTTTGGCAAAAATACGCTTAACGTTTGACAAAATAATCGACATATTTCCACAAAATTTTATTTTCGACAGTATTCGGCAATACAAAAAATATTATTTGCAACTTGCAGAGTTGACAACGCGTATTTTTTAAGATATTATTAAAAAGTAATAAAGGAGGTATTACGTTATGGCAGAAAATAAAATAGACAATACTGAAATGCAAGAAGACGAAGAGATTATCGTTCTTGCAGACGAAGAAGGAAAAGAAATTGAATTCAGACATATAGCTACGCTTGATTATGAAGAAGAGTGGTATATGTATCTTGAGCCGCTAGAGGAAATGGCTGGAGAGGAGAAAAAATCGGTTGACGGAGACGTTGAAGAGACGGAAATGGTCATCTTCCACATTCAATCGGACGCAGACGGCAACGACGTCTTTGTACCGGTAGAGGATGAGGAATTGTTGGACAAACTCTACAATGAATTTCTAAAAGAATTGGACAGTCAAGAAGAATGATTTTTAGCGTATCGGCTAATCAAGTCGGTACGCTATAATTTTTTCTAAAGTTTTATTTGCGTTCAATATAAATTTTGAGCGAAAAGTCAATAATTTTTATTGACTTATTATTATTATATATATATAATAGAATAGACTAATATTTTAGGGAGGCAACCGCAAGTGAAGAAGTGGCAGTCAATTGTGATATTGACAGTCTTGGCAATATTGATAGTACTAGGCTCTGTCTTTTGTTTTGTATCTTTAGACAAAGGAGAGTTGGGTGTTAAAAATTATAAAGCCTTTATTAAAGAAATAAGTCTTGGTCTTGACCTTAGCGGCGGCGTATACGCAGTATATGAAGTCGACGAGTCCAAACTTACGAACGATCAAAAAGAAGATATCGATACTTTGATTGAAGGTACGAGAAAGAGTCTTGAGTCATTGCTTTTTGGCAAGGGCTATTCAGAGGCTCAAGTTACTGTAGCAAACAAAAGAATCCGTGTCGAGATTCCTGACGAAGACGATCCCGAGAGAATTTTTAATTTGATTGGTCGTCCTTCAAGTCTTGAGTTCAAAGAGTACGTTGACGGTAAAGAAGGAGACCTTTCTCTCAACGACGCAAGCGGAAAAGTAAAACTTGACTCAAAGATTACCGGCGACGACGTCGCAAATGCAGGTATAGCTTATGATTCCGATTCGGGCTATTATATCGTAACGCTTAAGTTTACCGAAGAGGGAGCAAGTAAATTTTCGACGGCTACAGGTTCGTTGACGGGTTCTAAACTTTCTATATGGATAAACGACGAATTCGTAATGGCTCCCGACGTAAATTCACAAATATCTGGCGGTAACGCTCAAATTGAAGGAAAATACACGTACGATCAAGCGTACGACTTGGCGGTAAGAATTCAATCTGGTTCTTTCCCGCTCGTGCTCAAAATGTCGGAGAGCAACACCTTGACGGCTACGCTCGGTAGCTCGGCTATCAAGGCAGGACTTATCTCGGGCGTTGTAGGTCTCGCGCTTATCTTCATTTATATGATAATAATGTATAGACTCATGGGCGTTGCGGCAAGCTTGTCTTTGTGGTATTATTCATTGACTTATCTCTATTTCTTGGCAATCTTCCCATGGGTACAGTTGACGTTGTCCGGTATCGCGGGCGTATTGCTTTCGATAGGTATGGCAGTAGACGCCAACGTAATTATCTTTGAGCGTATTAAAGAAGAGTATAAAAACGGCAAGACGATGCGTACGGCTATAGGTACAGGTTTCAAGCGTTCGCTTGGCGCAATTATCGACGGTAACGTAACTACGATTATAGGCGCAATCGTACTTATTATCTTTGGCGCATCTACGATAAAGAGCTTTGGTATCACGCTTTTGATAGGTATAGTTCTTTCGCTTATTGCATCCTTGCTTTTGACTAGAGTTATCCTCAAGTGTATTACGGTATTCAACGACGAATCCAAAGCTAGACTCTTTGGATTGAAGAGAGAAGATAACGTTGAAATTATCGAAGATACTCAAGATGGCGACGCTAATAAAGAAGAAAAGAAAGATGACGATTCTTCTCTTATCGCCAACAAAAAACTTAAGAAAGGGGGAGCTAGACGATGAAAAAATTGCAGAATGCTAAAATTGTTGAAAAGCATTGGATATGGGCAATAGCTCCTGTAGTAATCTTTTTGATAGCAGTCATCGTATTTACTTCTTTTGCTGTAGTCAATAAAGATATATCAAAAGGTATGAATATAGGTATCGACTTTGCGGGCGGTTCTATTCTTACTGTAGAGCTCGGTTCGGATATTCTCAACAATTCGTCCGAGTACGACAAGCACTATCAAAAGATAGAGAGCATTTTGACTAGTAAGGAAATTGCGCAAAAAGTAGTTGAGTATGCAAAGACTTTAGATAACCCTATCGCAATTAGCGAAAGCGCAGCAGTTGCTTCAATCAGCTACGTGCAAACTTCCGGTAGCGGTAGCGAAATGGCTTTGGTAATCAAATACGACAACATCTCTTCGACTTTTGATACTAAGACCAACGACTTGACCAATTATAGAAACTCGCTTTTGGAAAGCGAAATTAAAGATCACTATGCGACGGAGTATCAAGACGAGTCTATTACGATAAGCACTTCGTATATTGGCGCTACGGCTTCGGCTTCACTTATCAGGACAGCGTTGATTGCAGTATGCGTATCACTTCTTCTTATCCTTGTATATATAATGATAAGATTTGAGATATGGAGCGGTATCGCCGCAATTATCGGACTTATTCACGACGTGGCAATGATGGTATTCCTTACCACTATCTTTAGAGTACAAATCAACAGCGCGTTCATCGCAGCTCTTATCACTATAGTATCTTACTCAATCAACAATACGATTGTCGTATTCGACAGAGTGAGAGAGAATAGAAAGAAATTCGGCGGCAATGTCAAAGGCGGTATCATTGATAACAACAGTATGGTAAACGAGTCGGTAATTCAGACGCTTACGCGTTCTATCAACTCTACCATTACCACCATGGTTGCAATCACGTTGTTTGCAATTATAGGAACTGCTTCCGTAAGAGAATTTGCTTTGCCGGTAATATTCGGTTTGATTGCAGGTTTCTATTCGTCATTGGTAATTGCGCCGTCGCTATATTGCTTGATGAAAAATTCAGTAGACAAGCGCAAGATTGCAAAGCGTGACGGAATAAAAAAAGAAAAGCCTAAATATGCAGGCGCTAAAAACTAACAAAATTAGAGAGCGTACCTTTTAGTACGCTCTTATTTTTATTGCAGAATAATTGCAAAGTTGTGATTTAAAGAGAGGAAGTATGGAGCAAAGTGAGCTTATAGAACTTGCTAAAGAATTTTCAATTGACAAAAAATTAGTGGAAATTTTGATTGCAAGAGGCTATGACGACAAGGATAAACTATACAAATTTTTATATCCAAGTTTGGACGATTTGACTGATATACATAAATACGCAGGTTACAGCGAGGTAATCGAGCGTATTAAGCATGCAATAGATAATAAAGAAAGCATTCTGATATACGGCGATTACGATTGCGACGGCGTATGCGGAGTAAGTATATTGTATAATTATTTCAAGTCTATCGGTATAGAAGCCCACTGTTTTTTGCCTAATAGACATACCGACGGATACGGACTTTCAATTGAGACTTTAGAGAGACTAGCCGAGGATTATTTGAGCGATTTGCTTATCACGGTAGACTGCGGAATCACCGGCGTTGAAGAAGTTGAATATGCTAGAGAGGTGTTGGGGTTTGACGTGATTGTTACCGATCACCACGAGCTTGGAGAAGTGTTGCCCGACTGTCTCATTTTCAATCCCAAAATGTCGGGAGACGATTGCTTTAGGCATCTTTGCGGAGCGGGAGTTGCGCTGAGAATAGTTGAGGGATTGGGCGGAAAACAAGAGAGAGATAAGTATCTTGATATAGCCGCTATTGCAACAATTGCCGACGTAGTGCCTCTTGTGGGAGACAATAGAATTATTGCGCAAGCAGGACTCAAAAATATTAATTCTTTAGGCGTCAGACGCGGTATAAAAAAATTGCTTGCTACATGCGTAGAGGGAGAAGTATCGTCTTACGATATCGGTTTCAAGATTGCTCCGAGAATAAATTCTCTCGGCAGGTTAAGCGACGCTAACGCCGTACTTGACTTATTTTGCAGCGACGATAATTTTTTGCTTGACAGCATCGTCAAACAGCTAAACGAGTCCAATGCCAAGAGAATGGAACTTACCAACGATCTTGCCGACGAGTGCTTTGAATTACTTAAGAAATACGATTTTGAGACTAAGCCTGCAATAGTGCTTTACAACGCCTATTGGGACGACGGCGTTTTAGGTATCGTTGCGTCAAGGATTACAGAGACATTTAAGCGTCCCACCGTATTGTTGACAAAGAGCGGAGAGGTTTATAAAGGCAGCGGTAGAAGCGTAAAGGGAATTGATATACGCAAATACGTGGCAATGTGCGAAGACTTACTTATAAAATTCGGCGGTCACACTATGGCTTGCGGATTATCTTTGGAAGAGAAAAATTTGCAAAATTTTGCAGATAGGCTTAACGAGTGTATAAAAAATGACTTTGACGTGAGTTATTTCCTTCCCAAGGTTAGATACGACGTAGATATGGCAGAAGTCGACAGTCCTTTGGATATGGCAAGAGGACTGAAAATGTTAGAGCCTTTTGGAGAGGGAAATTTAGGCGTTAAGTTCAAAGAAACGGTTTTTGAATGCGACTTTATGCAAATGGGAAATACGTCGCACGTTGTGAGCAAACGTCCCGATAAGGAAATCGTTATTTTTGGCGGTTTGAAATATAAGCAGTTGCTTTCAAGCTCTACGCAAAAAGATTTATATTACTCGTTATCGCTTGCCAATTACAAAAACAGAGTCTACGCGCAAGGCAAGGTAAGCGCGTTGACTTGCGACAAAGTTGAGGAACAAGGCGATTTAGGCGCGTATTTGATGACTGGAATTGCAAGCGGCGGAAGCGAGATTGAGACAATAGATTGCGACAAGGCTATTGAGTTGGGAGGAAAGTATTCTACTTGCTATATCGCTTACGATATAAGTACGTATCAAGACTTTTTGGCAAGATATAACGAAAAATGCGGATACATACTTACGCAAAACAGAGTGAGCAGTAATTTGACGCCGGTTACGAAGTTGATCTTTTGTCCTACTTCATTGAAGGACTTGGGGTATTATAAGAACGTAGTCTTACTTGACCGTCCATTGGACGACGGAATATTTAATAAGTCATTGGGCAAGACGAGTAAACTGTATAAACTTGACAACAATCAAATACTTGGCAAAGTTAAAGAATTTTTGCCGTCGTATCAAAGATTGGGCGAGATATTTATCGCCATAAAAAGGTTGCTTGCAGAAAGAGAAATCTGTGGAATGTCGGAGTTGTATAGCGCGCTTAGTAAATATATCAATGCGGGCTACGACGAGGTCGTTCTGTCTGCCGTGGTACTTGCCGAATTGGGAATACTCAATATAAGCGGTAAGTTTTCCATAGATTCTAGCGTAAAGCGTAAGCTTGCGGAGAGTAAACTTTATCAAAAAATACAAATGGCGTAAGGCTATTTAAGCAAGCTTCCAAGTTTGGATATTGACATAAATTGACGTGTAATATATAATATAGGTATAGAAAAGTTTTCAGAGGACACAAGTGGAAGAACAAAAAATTAAATTCATCAACAAAGTTCAAGAAAATTATAACGAATCGCATGCGGAGAAGATAATTAAAGCTTATCACTTTGCCAAGACTGCGCATGCGGGACAAAAAAGACAGTCGGGAGAAGAATATTTCATACATCCCAACGCAGTTGCGGAAATACTTATCGATTTAGGTCTCGATTGCGATACAGTCGTTGCAGCGCTGTTGCACGACGTAATTGAAGATACTCAGTATACGGCGGACGATATAAGCCAAATGTTTGGACCTGTGGTACTGTCACTCGTTCAAGGCGTAACAAAGTTGGGTAAACTTAATTTTAAATCAAAGCTTGAAGAGCAAGCTGAAAACTTGCGCCGTATGTTTATGGCGATGAGCAACGATATAAGAGTAATTATTATCAAGCTTGCCGACAGATTACATAATATGCGTACTCTGTCTTTTAAGGACGAAGAGGGGCAAAAGAGAATCGCGCAAGAGACTTTGGATATATATGCGCCGATAGCGGCTCGTCTTGGTATATCAAGCGTAAAGGGCGAACTTGAAGACTTGTGTCTCAGATATCTTTATCCGGATAGTTATTATTTTATTGCAGAAAGAGTCGCTCAAACTAAGCTCGAAAGGCAAGAGCTTGTCGACCATATTTCGGGCGAACTTCACGCAATGCTTGACGAATTGGGTATAAAAGGCGACGTAAATGGCAGACCTAAGCATTTTTACAGTATTTACAGAAAGCTTAAAAAAGGGAAACCGTTTGAGCAGATATACGATTTGATTGCCTTGCGCGTAATAGTTGACAACGTAAAGGACTGCTACGCTGTGCTGGGCGCAATACATACCAAATGGAAACCTCTTCCTGGTAGATTTAAGGATTATATTTCAGTGCCGAAGACCAACTTGTATCAATCTTTGCATACTACGGTTTTGACGTCTTACGGCGCTCCTTTTGAAATACAAATTCGTACCTTTGAAATGCACAAAGTCGCCGAATACGGTATTGCCGCGCATTGGAAATATAAACAAGGCAATAATATCGACACTACCAAGATAGAAGACGATAAACTCGCGTGGATTCGCAACGTAATGCAATTGCAAGACGAAGCAAGCGACTCGCAAGAGTATCTCGATATGCTCAAAGTCGACTTGTATTCGGATCAAGTATTTGTATTTACGCCCAAGGGAGACGTATTCAACTTGCCCAACGGTTCTACTGGCGTGGATTTTGCCTATGCGGTACATAGCAAAGTGGGCGAAAAATGCACGGGCATTAAAGTAAATTCCAGAATTATGCCTGTGAGTACCAAGCTCAACAACGGCGACGTAGTCGAAGTAATTACCTCAAATACATCTAAAGGTCCGTCAAGAGATTGGCTTAAGTTTGTAATTACGCCAAATGCGAAGAGCAGAATCCGTTCTTTCTTCAAAAAAGAGATGAGGGAAGAAAACGAGAAGCGCGGTCGCGAAATTTTGGAGAAAGAGGCAAAACACAGAGGCTATGCGCTCAACGACTTGCTTGCTACGGAGAGTTGGAATAAGTTCGTACGCCAAAAATACGGTTTAAATACCCAAGAAGAAGTGCTTGCGCTTGTTGGTTACGGCGAACTTACTTCCTTACAAGTTATCAACAAACTTGTTGAGTTCTATAAAGCCGAACATATTCAAGAGAGCGCAACTCTTGAGCAAATGACGAAAAAGACCTCGACCCGCAAGCAAAACGGCGGCGTCGTAATTAAGGGCGAGCACGGTTTAAAATACAGATTTTCACAGTGTTGTTCGCCGCTTCCGGGGGATGAAATATTGGGTTATATAACTCGCAACGGCGGCGTCGTAATTCACAGAACGGATTGTCCAAACTGTAAGAGTTTTGAGCCTGAAAGAATTATAGAGACGCAGTGGTCTATATCTGAGGATGAAAAATTCGTCGCTCATCTCGTTATCTCCGCATTCGACAGGACTGGACTTGTCATTGAAATCGCTACGCTTATTACTAATATGAAAGTCGCAATGACGAGCATATCGGCAAAAACGGAGAAAAACAACCTTGCTACGATAAAAGTGTCGGTCGAAGTTAAGAATACAAATATGCTCAATATACTTATGGACAAGATTGCGCAGTCTATCAAGGGTATCAGAGACGTTAAGAGGGCGTCTAAAAACGTAAAAAATCAATGAGAGTAATCGTACAGAGAGTCAATCACGCTAGATTGACGGTAAATGATGAGGAAATATCCAAAATTGGAGAAGGATATCTTGTACTTGTCGGCTATACCGACGGAGATACGCAAGAAGTATGCAAGTATCTCGTCGATAGAGTGATTGGCATGAGGATATTCAAGGACGAAAATAACAAACTAAACAAGACTTTGCTTGACGTGGGCGGAGAAGTGATGGTTGTATCTAATTTTACGCTGTACGGCAATGCTTTTAGCGGTAGACGGCCGGATTTTTCTAAGTCTGCAAAGTTTGACGTTGCAAAACCGTTATATGATTTTACCGTCGAAGAGTTTAGAAGAAGGTTGGGGAAAGTTGCGACAGGCGTTTTTGGCGAACATATGCACATTGATATGTCCAATGACGGACCTATTACGATGATTTTGGAGAAATAATACCTATGAAGATAACAACTTTTATTTTAGGACTCCTCAGTAATAACACATATTTAGTAGAAAATGAAGAGAAAAAGTCGTGCTTTGTAGTCGATCCGTCTACGGAAAGCAGTAAGCTAACTGACTATATAGACGGTAATAATCTCAAGCTTGATGGAATATTGCTTACGCACGGACACTTCGACCATATTGGCGGAGTAGCCTGTCTTAAAGAAAAATATGGCGCAAAAGTTTATATGCATAAAATGGATATTGACTTTATAGATAATCCGCTCGATTTTGGCAGGAAATACAAAAGGTTTGAAGTTGACGAGACGGTGGAAGACGGCGAAGAAATTGAGCTTTGCGGTCATAAAATCAAAGTTATACATACTCCCGGACATTCTCAAGGCGGAGTATGTTATATTCTTGACAACATGATTTTTTGCGGCGATACTATATTTAAAGACAGCTACGGCAGGTATGATTTGAGAGGGGGAGATTTTGCCACTCTTCAAAATTCAATTGGAAAGATTTTTGAAATTCAAGGAGATTACGTCTTGTTGTGCGGACACGGTCCTGCTACCGAACTTGCTTACGAGCGGGCGCATAATGAGATATTTTAAGTGATAATGAAGATAAATTTTACCTGCAATAGACAAGAATTTGACAACGATTATAGAGATATTTTAAGAGCTTTTTATCCTTTTATCGTCCTTGACGACGATGGAGAAATGTTATCGCTTGAATTGCAAGAAATAGAAGAAAATGTGTTTGATTGTTTGATAAAGTGCGATAATTCAAAAGACTTAAGAAGATTTACTCTTGAAAGGGTTTTTCTTGCGGATAAAGGGAGCGAATATTACGAGATAAAATGCAATGCGCAAATCAAAAGACATAGCAAGGTAGTTCTTTACGACTTCCTTGTAAAATTGACGGGGCAAACGTTGCCGTACGGATCATTGACAGGAATTCGTCCAACTAAGCTTTATCACGAAACTTTGCAGAAGGGACTTGACGCGGAAAAGTATTTTTTGGATACGCTTAAAGTGTCGCATGACAAAGTAAACTTGATTAAAAATATTTGCGATAATCAAAAAGATTTTTATTACGTTAAAGACAACGAGGTAGACGTATTCGTCAATATTCCAATATGCGTGTCAAGGTGCAGTTATTGTTCGTTTATATCGGCGGAGTTGAAAAGGGTAAAGCAATTTGTAACTCCATATTGCGATATACTCGCGGACGAGCTTAAACGCACTAAAGAAATTATAGACAAAATGGGATTAAAAGTATCTTCTGTCTATATAGGCGGAGGTACGCCTACGTCGCTTGACGACGCAAATTTTGAGAGAATAATCAAAGAAAGCAAGTTTGATTGCGACGAATATACGGTGGAAGCGGGAAGACCCGATACCATTACGAAATCCAAGTTGGATATAATGAGCAAGTACGGAGTAACTAGAATTTCAGTAAATCCGCAGACTTTCAATCAAAGGACGCTGGATTTAATAGGCAGAAGTCACACTGTAGAAGAGATATACGACGTGTATAAATTGGCAAGAAAGTACGATTTTGATATAAATATGGACTTGATTGCTATGTTGCCTCAAGAGAGCGAAGAAGATTTCCGTCATTCCGTTGACTGCGCAATTGCGCTAAAACCCGATAATATTACCGCGCATACGCTTGCGTTAAAGAAAGGCTCTACGCTAAAAGTGGGCGGATACGATAATTCTTCATTTGATTTAGCAAATTCTATGGTAAATTATGCTCAAAATGCTCTTGAAAAAGCGGGATATTTGCCGTATTATATGTACAAACAAAAGTATATGAGCGGTAATCTCGAGAACGTAGGCTATTGCAAGTCAGGCAAAGCTTGTATATACAATATTCATATTATGGAAGAGGTGTCTAGCATTATCGCTAACGGCGCAGGGGGAATATC
This sequence comes from uncultured Clostridia bacterium, assembly GCA_947176265.1. Classification (GTDB taxonomy): domain Bacteria; phylum Bacillota; class Clostridia; order Christensenellales; family UBA3700; genus RACS-045. The sequence goes on from CAMWQA010000031.1 coordinate 11,113, forward strand.
TAAGAGAATCTTTGACGGCGATAGATTAGAGCGTCTTGCCAATCCCAAAGGATTGGACGTATATCTTCAAAGACGCGATAAAATGCTCGAAGATAAAGAAAAATTCTTTTCTTGAACTATTTGAACTTAATAATGTATATAAATAATATTTTATTATAATGCTTTAAAACGCTTGCAAGTGAAAATAAAGTGTGCTAGAATATCATTGTATCTCAAAGGGATACTACGTAGTAACATGGCTAGGTTTAACAACAACTCCGATGTTTTACTTGGCTATCGCTAAATTATTATTCCACAGAAAGGAGGCTAAAAAATGGAAGTAATCAACGTAAAAGAAATGAACAAGCAAGAAGTTATCAACGCTTTTGCAAAACACGAGGGAGATACGGGTTCTCCGGAAGTTCAAATCGCGCTTTTGACGCAAAGAATTCTCCAACTCAACGACCACTTTGCAGAGCACAAAAATGACTTCCACTCAAGAAGAGGTTTGTTGCAAATGGTAGGTAAGAGAAGAAGTATGTTGAAGTACCTCAAGGATACCGATATCGAACGCTACCGTGAATTGATTGCAAAACTCGGCATTAGAAAGTAAAAAGTAAGGGGCTGTCTTTTGACACCCCTATTTTTTAAGCAAAATTGTTAATTCAGATTAAATTACTAATTATTGGAGGTTAGTTTGATGATAAATAGAAAGATTTTTACAACCACAGTCGGCGGTAGAGAAGTCAGCGTTGAGACTGGCGCATATTGCGGTCTCAGCAACGGTAGCTGTATCGTAAGATGTGGCGAGACTGCCGTAATGGTCAATGTGACCATGGCAAAAACTCCCAGAGACGGAATTGACTTTTTCCCGCTTGGAGTAGATTATGAAGAAAAAATGTATGCTGTAGGCAAAATCCCGGGAGGATTTAAAAAGCGCGAAGGCAGAGCAAGCGACAAGGCTATCTTGACGTCAAGACTTATCGACAGACCGCTTCGTCCATTGTTCCCAAAGGGATTTTTCAACGACGTTGCAGTAGTTGCTACGGCTTTGTCAGTTGATCCCGATCTTCCGCCTGAAGTATACGCAATGATCGGTAGCTCAGTCGCTTTGAGCATATCCGATATTCCGTTTGCAGGACCTACCGGCTCTGTAATCGTAGGATACGTAGACGGAAAGTATATTATCAACCCAAATACCGAACAAAGAGAGAAGTCAAAACTTCACTTGTCTTTGAGCGGAACGAAAGAAGCTATCTTGATGGTTGAGGCAGGCGCAAACGAACTTACAGAAGAAGAGATGATCGGCGCTATCTTGTTCGGTCACGAAGAAATTAAGAAGATCGTCGCATTTATTGAAGATATTCAAAAGCAAATCGGCAAAGAGAAGATTGTTCCTAATCTTTATCATCCGGCTGCTGAAATCGAAGAGGCTGTCAAGGCTTACGCTGACAAGAAGATGGACGCAGTGCTTGACAACTTTAACAGACAGGACAGAGACAAGGCAGAAGACGCTCTTGACGAAGACGTATTCGCTCACTTTGCAGAGCAATTCCCGGACGGAAAGAAAGATATTGCCGAGACTTTGTACGCAATGAAGAAAGCAAAGGTAAGAGCAAAGATTTTGGAGAAGGGCGTAAGACCTGACGGAAGAAGTCTTGAGGAAATCAGACCTATTTGGTGCGAGCACGGCGTATTGCCAAGAGTTCACGGAAGCGGCGTATTCACAAGAGGACAAACTCAAGTCATGACGATATGTACGCTCGGTAGCCTTTCTGAAGTTCAAAAGCTCGAAGGGCTTGACGACGAAGTGTGCAAGAGATATATCCACCATTACAATATGCCTCCGTACAGCACGGGCGAGGCAAAACCGCTCAAGAGCCCAGGCAGAAGAGAAATCGGTCACGGCGCTTTGGCAGAGAGAGCTTTGGAACCAATGCTTCCGTCAGTTGAGTCATTCCCATACGCTATCCGTACGGTCAGCGAAGTTATATCTTCCAACGGTTCTACTTCACAGGCTTCGGTATGCGGTTCTACGTTGGCTCTTATGGATGCAGGCGTTCCAATCAAAAAGCCGGTTGCAGGCGTTGCAATGGGACTTATAAGCAACGAGGACAAGTCTAAGATCTCCGTATTGACAGATATACAAGGTCTCGAGGACTTCTTCGGCGATATGGACTTTAAGGTTGCAGGTACTGTAGACGGTATTACGGCTATTCAAATGGATATCAAAATCAAAGGTATCAACGAAGAGATTTTGCGTAAAGCCTTGGCTCAAGCAAGAAAGGGCAGACTTTTCATTCTCGACAAGATGCTCGAAGTTTTGCCTGCTCCCAACAAGTCGCTTTCCAAGTATGCTCCAAAGATATTATCTTTCAGCATAGACCCCAACAAGATTAAAGACGTAATCGGCAGCGGCGGTAAGGTAATCAATAAGATTATCGACGATACCGGCGTTAAGATTGATATTGACGATTTCGGTAACGTACTCGTATCGGGTATCGACGAGGAGATGAACGCAAAGGCAAAGAAGACCATTGAACTTATTGCCAACGATCCTGAAATCGACGAAGAATTCGAGGGTAGAGTCGTCAGAATTATGAACTTTGGCGCATTCGTAGAGATTGCTCCCGGTAAGGACGCAATGATTCACATTTCAAAACTCAAGAAAGAGAGAGTAGAGAAAGTTGAGGACGTAGTCAATATCGGCGATAAGGTAAAGGTAAAAGTTATCGATATCAACGACAAGGGCGTTGCGTTGAGACTTTTGGAAGTTCTTAAGTAATAAAAGTCTTTAATTTAATAATACGATAATGTAAGGGAGCAGTCGCAAGGTTGCTCCCTTTCTAATTATCTTGACAACGGTATAAATAAATATTATAATAAATAAAACATAGAGAGAGGTACAAAATGAAAGACAATATTAACGATAGAGAATTGTTGAACATCGATGACGATGAATGGTTGATAATAGACAGTGTATTGGAAGATTGCCGTATGACAGAAAACGTAGAAGAAGTAAGAATTCCCGACGGAGTAACGGAGATAAGCAGTTATGCGTTTGACGGCGGCGATATTAAGACCATTTACGCGCCAAGGTCTGTGCAGACGATTTGCGAATGCGCTTTCGACGGTAGTTGGAACGTGGAAGAGATTTATATTGAAAATCCTAACGTTGTTTTGGAAAACGGTAGTTTGGGTACGCTAGAAAAACTGAAAGACGTATATATTGACGGTCAAAAAATAAAAGTAGTAGTTACGGACGGAGAATACGGAGTAGGCGACGCGCGCGGAAACTGTATCGAAAAGTATCTGGGAGATGACGAGACCTATACCGTAGACGGCGATATTATGAAAATTGGAGAATCGGCTTTCTACGATAACCATACTCTAAAAGAGGTTAATATCCCGTCAGCTGTCGTGGAAATTGACGACAATGCTTTTGCATCTTGTACGACTTTAACGCAAGTCCAATTGCCCGATACTTTGGAAATAATAGATAGATGGGCGTTTAAAGGCTGCGATAAAATTACGGAAATTAAGATCCCAAATTCCGTATACAGTATTTTGGACGGAGCATTTGCCGGTTGGAAGAACAATCAAACTATATATGTCCCGACAAGTTTCAAGAAACCAAAGTTTTTTCAAAAATGGAGAAAGGGCTGTAAGGCAAATATAATTTATTATTGATATTTTTTGTTGGAGAAATTTATGCAAGATAATGAAGACGTATATAGCAAAAACGTCGCATTAAATATTGATAGAGAAAATTTAAAAGTAGTCGACGGCGTTTTGATAAAATATCGAGATCATGAAAGAGGATCGTTGCGTATTCCAAAGGGCGTAACGGAACTTGCCAACTCTTCAATAGACACTCCTTTTATCACGACTATGCATCTTCCGGCGTCTGTCAAAATAATCAGAAAAAATTGGGTGTATTTAGCATTTTCATTGACGACGCTGTATATCGAAAATCCCGAAGTATATTTGGAAGCGGGATGTTTTGAACGATCGCAGGAACTTAAAAAGATTTATATCGGCGGTCAGAAGATTGACGCAGTGGTAACGCAGGATGATGAAGCAGTTTATTTGGAAAAGTACGTCGGCAACGACAAGTCGTACAAAATTGATAATGATATCAACATAATAAGAGCGAATGCCTTTCGGGATTGCAAGAGTATAGAAAGTATTGAATTTTCGCAGTCAGTCAAGGATATAGGTATGTGGGCTTTTAAAGGTTGCACGTCTTTGAAAGAAGTTAAGTTGTCAGACTCTATCAATATGTTGTGTTGCGCTTTTGACGGTTGTATTTCCTTGGAAAAGATAGATTTACCCGATTCTATTTTTAGTATTTTGTCGAGCTTCGAGGGGTGTAGAAGCATTAAAGAATTGACTGTGCCGCTCTCTGTTAATCATATTGGAAGAGGCGCGTTTAAAGGTTGGAGGCATAATCAAACCATAAGAGTGCCGCAAAAATTTAAGGAATTAAGAATTTTGCAAAAATGGCGCAAAGGTTGCAGAGCCAAGATTATTTATTATTGATTCCAATTCATCAATATGGAGTAAAGTAATGGAAAAGCAGGGTAATAACAATTTTGAACTTCTTAATATGTATAACGACGAATGGGAGATAGACGAGGGCGTCTTATATAAATGCTGTCTAAAACGTCATGTAAGGTTGGACAGTATCAGGATACCGGACGGAGTCGTCAAAATAAATGCGGAGGCTTTTTCTCAAATAGTTAAGCGTATCTATATCCCCAAATCCGTTGAAGTAATTTGTTCCAATGCTTTTCAGGACTGCGTAGGATTGGAAAGCATATATATTGAGAATAGAGAAGTCTTTTTGGAAAAAGGCTGTTTATGCGATGTTGGAAATTTAAAAGAAATATATATAGGCGGTAAAAGAGTAAAAGTAATCGTTACTCAATCATTCATTGATAGTGACGAGGACGACGCAGTGTGTCTTGAGAAATATCTTGGACATGACGAGTCATATTACGTTGATGACGATATAGAAGAGATAGCGCCAATGGCGTTTAGCAATTGCGACAATTTAAGAGAAATAATTTTGTCAAAGTCTGTTAAAAGAATAGGCATTTATGCTTTTTCTTCTTCAGATGAAAGTAATTTGTTAAGCGTAGAATTAAACGATACGCTGGAATGTATAGGAAATTGGGCGTTTTCAGGCTGTAATTCAATAGCAGAACTGAGAATACCTCAATCAGTTGTCAGTATCGGGAAAGAAGCCTTTGAGAATTGGGAAGATTGGCAAAAGATATACGTTCCGTTGCGTTTTAAGAAGATGAGAGCTTTTCAAAAGTGGCGCATAAATTGCGAAGCGGAAATTATTTACTATTGATTAAACATTCATAAACGCTTGTCTTCAGACATACATTTTGTTGAGGTGTGTATGAAGAAAGTATCAAAAGTTGCAAGCGCAATTACCAACGTAATAATTATCACAATGCTGTTGACGCTCACTTTGGTGAGCTTCAGCGGTCAATATTCATCTTTTGTTTTTACTCCAAACAATGACAGACCGTATTATAAGGGTAATACTACAAGAGGGGAAGTGGCTCTTATGATAAACGTATATTGGGGCACTGAATACTTAGACGGTATGCTGGATATTCTTGCCAAACATAACGCAAAGGCTACCTTCTTCGTCGGAGGTAGTTGGGCGGCAAAGAATAAAGAATACCTGGACAAGATGATTGCGGGCGGTCATGAACTTGGCAATCACGGTTATTTCCATAAGGACCATGCTAAACTAAACGCAAAGCAAAACGAAGCGGAGATAACTTCTACCAATACTCTCGTAAAGGGATTGACGGGGTACGATATTACGTTGTTTGCGCCGCCGTCGGGAAGTTTTTCCGACACGACGTTAAAGGTCGCGTACGCTCAAGGAATGAGAGTGATTATGTGGAGCAGAGATACGATAGACTGGAGAGATAAAGACAGTTCTTTGGTATACAGCAGAGCAACGAATAAGATAGGCGCGGGTGATATGATACTTATGCATCCGACGGCGCATACTTTGGCGGCGCTTGGAGATATATTGACTTATTACGAAAAAAATAACCTCACGCCAGTGACTGTGTCGCAAATCATTAGTCAGGAAATAATTTAATGACGGTATTTATGCTTTACGAATGACAATAATTATACTATAATGTTATCGTAGTCTCAAATTAAGTTCTTGCGATAATCTTGCTATTGATTTATACGCTAAGTTCGTCTAGCCAACACGCTCGTAACTCTGCTACGAGCGTAACGCCTATCCTGCTTATCGCAAAAATCACTTACGCAATCTTACTCGCATCACTTAATTTAATCCTACTAAAAAAGAAAGCATATATAGAGAATAATATATAGAGGAATATTATGAACAAAATTTTTAGATTTCCCAGCGGTCTTAGACTTGCTTATAAATATTCGCCTGCAGTGCATTCTGTGGGCATTGCCATTATGACGGCGGTCGGCAGCGGCAATGAGACGGCTCAAAACAACGGCATTTCGCACTTTATAGAGCACATGTATTTTAAGGGTACGAAGGATAAATCTTCATTTGAAATAGTGGAATATGTCGACGGAATAGGCGCGCAAATCAACGCTTTTACTTCCAAACAGACTACTTGCTTTTATACCTTGTCAATCGACACAGAGGCGGAAAATTGCCTTAAAATATTGAGCGAAATCCTATTTGAATCCACGTTTGATAAAGAAGAGATGGAGAGAGAAAAGGGAGTCGTACTTGAAGAAATATCCATGTGTGAAGACGATAATGCAGACGTAGTTTTGGATATGCTTGCAGAGGGATACTTTGGCGCAAATCCGCTTGGCAGAACGATTCTTGGAGAGAGGGATAACGTCAAGAAATTTACGCGCGAAGATTTGATTGAATATATAGGCAAGAATTATTGCGCGGAGAGTAGCGTCGTATCTATAGTTGGTAATATCCAATTTGATAAGGCAAAAGACCTTGTAGAAAAATATTTTGAAGGTAAGTTCTCTTCAAATTGTAAGAGGTCGTGGCACGATAAGAGACACGATACTCAAAGAAAAGTGCTTAGCAAGTTCAAGGATATAGAGCAGTCAAATATCGCCATAGCGTTCCCCGCATTTGAGTACGACAGCAAACTGACGATGGCAGAGGCGCTCGTCAATACTATCGTCGGCGGAGGAATGAGCTCCCGTCTCTTCCAAGAAGTGAGAGAGAAGAGAGGCCTTGCGTACAACGTCTATACCTATAATTCGTCTTACGTCAACAACGGAGTGTTGTCTTTGTATATCGGCACTAACGTTGAATCAGTCAAAAAGTCTGTCGATTGCACGCTGGAGCTTATAGAAGAGTTGCGTAAGAACGGACTTACCAAAAAAGAACTCGAAAGGGGTATTGCTCAGCTTAAAGGCAATTACGTGCTCGGACAGGAGAGCAACGGAGTGATGATGAGAGTCAACGCTAAGAACGTACTTTTTACCGATAAGATTTTTGATATTGACGAGAAACTTAAAGAGATTGACGCCATCACTTTGGACCAAACGCGAGAGGTAATCGACTATTCTTACGATT
>CAMWQA010000032.1 GCA_947176265.1 uncultured Clostridia bacterium
AAATTGGAAAGCGTAGCGGCAAAGCCCTTCTCCCCGCCAAAATAGTTGATGAGAATATCAATTTGATAATCGTAATTTTCTCTGTATTCTTTCATCACGTTGGCAATAGCCTTGCCAAACAAAACTTGTTTTTCGTCCTCGTCGACTATGGAGTACGACGGCTCTATGCCCAAGTATTCAAAGTTGTTTTTAATTATAGTCGAACAAAGCGAGTGCAACGTCGAAATATCCGCAAGTGGGATATCCTCTATCTGCTCGCGCAAATACTCCCTATCGTTGCTGTTTGCCAATTCCTTTGCAAGTCGAGCGCCGATTTTACTTTTAAGTTCGCTTGCGACCGACTCGTTGAACGTGACCATTATTATTCTCTTGAGCGGAATTTTTCCTTTGCCGTTTTCGCCGGTAATAAGGCGCACGACTCTCTCAAGCATGACGGCTGTCTTACCGCTTCCCGCAGAAGCCGAAACGAGCGTATTTGCATCGACGCTGTTGATTACTTCAAGCTGTTCTTTAGTCCAATTGATTGCGCCCATACTCATATCTCCTCTTTCGTCAATACCGCGTCGTCTTTGCAAATATCTCCGCCATCCGTTACGTCAGCGTTGTCTTGAGACTTTCCGTCGACAATACTCTCAAACTCGTCTTGACTTATATCCTTGACTGCCCTGACGTACACTTTTGACCTGGCGCAAACGTCTTTGTAATCGCAATATTTGCACGCTTTAGGTTCTTCTTCGCCCTTGATATTCAAAGGGGATTTTGCAATATATCCCTCTTCTATTTCCATAGAAGCTTTGGTCGTCAACTTCATAACGTAATCGCATATTTCCTCAAAGCCCTTTCCCATTGTCACGTGTCCTAAGCTTTGCGCCGTATAGTCTATTTCGCCGTCTTTATTAGTTTTGCTCCTGACGGGATATACCACGCTCGTATAGTCTGACGATTTGGTAAATCCGGTATCCAAATCAAATACGTCGTCTTTGTTGACGAAGCCGTTGAACATAAATCTGTTGTTTGCCTTATCCGAACTATTGACGAACTTGTTGTTCATCAATAGGTAGAAGACTCCTTGCGGAGTGATATTACCGCTTGCTCTCAACGCGTTAAGGTATACGAAAAGCTGTATCCTGTCGCCGTAAAGTATATTCGACGGAGCAAAGTCAATTGCGCTCTTAGACTTATAGTCCACAATTATGGCTTTGTCTTCGTATCTGTCTATTCTGTCTATTACGCCGTCAAAGCTCAATTTGCGAACGCCGTTGAAAATCTCCATACCATGCATAACTGCGTCTGGACGGTTGCCAAACGCAGCTTCCAACTGACTTGGACGGAACTTGGTAACTTGCATATTGGCTACGAGTTTTTTGACGACGTAAACGGCTTGATTGGTAAGCTGTCTCAAAGTCAAAGCGTTTTTCTTATCATCTAGCAAAAATGCGTAATCCTTATTGTCTTTAATCTCGTTCAAGAATATCTCGGGCACGACTTTTTCAATCTCTTCTTGACTCATGTCCGCGCAATCTTTTAGCGCAAAATATTTTTCCATGACAGCGTGAAGTAACGTACCCGTATCGCTGACTTCAAGTCCGGCAATCTCTTTGCGTTGGAGCTTTAGCACCTGTTCGTTGAAGTGCTTGAATGGACAGTTGAAATACTTTTCAAACTGCGAAACGGAAGTACGCGAACCGTTGAACATAGCGTTGCCCATACCGTCAAGCTCTACTTCGTCTATTCTTTCGCCAATGAGGAAATCGACGTAATCGCGTCCGTATCTTTGACAACACACCGTATACATAATATCCAACACGTCTTTGAGCGTATCGCAGACGTCGATAGCCTTGTCTTTCTCAAGACGTTGCAAAGACAAAAACTCTTGTAAGACGTTATCTTGCGAAGACACGTAGTCTATATACGCCTGCCTGTCCCAACTGCCGTCGGGAGTATTCTCTCCGCTTTCCGTAATATTCAATAGTTCTTTGAGATACTCCACCGTCGAACTTGGAGAAAGTTCCTCGCCGCTCGTCGAAGCTGTGGGATAACTTATAGTGAGCTTCTTTCTTGCCCTCGTCAAAAGCATAAGCGTAGCCAGTCTCTCTTTGCTATTGCGCCGTCTGCAATCGGGCTGAACGTCGATATTCATTTTGCTCCAAGCGTAATACTCTCTTTCGGACACTATGCCGTTGTCGCTGTGCTCGGGAGGGAACTTGCCTGCAAGCGCGCCTATTACAAACATATAATCTATATTTGCGTATCTGTTTTCGCTCGTCTCGCCTATAAACACGCTGTCGCTGTATAGAGGTATATTGGACATCTCGACGGATTGAACCGCCGTCGTAATAATACCGTAAAAATCTTCCCAATCGCCGAAGTTATCGCCTAGCATACTTTCGCATTTGTCAAATATGCCGCGCAGTTTGTTTTCAGACTGCAAAGTAATTGCAGACAATTCTCCAAATCCATTTTCCTCTTGCCACGACGCAAGTTGTTGCGTAAGCTCGGTAGCCGAACAGTTTTGCAAAAAGTCTCTTACGGACTTGATATGGTCTTTTATATGTTTGCCGCTAAAATCAAGCGGTTGCAACAACGCCATTATTTTTTCTCTCACACTCTCGGCAACGTCTCTGCCGTAATCTTCGCCCAAGATAAACGGAGAGAGAAATCTCGTATACTCCACTCCGTACTTGCAACAATAATTGTCAAATATGCAGACCTCGTCTGCGTCAAGTCCCAATATCGGCTGTTTTGCAAATTCCAAAACGCTTGTCCGCGAATACTTTTCGCCCACCGCTCTTATTGCACTGTCGACGAGTTTCGTCAAGGCTTGAGTAGAAAGCTGTTGTTTTATATCTGCGTAGAAAGGTATGCCAAAAGATTTGAATACGCCGTTGATATAAGGAGTATAGGCGGCAAAATCACAGCACACTATCGCCATATCCCTATAGCGCGCGCCGCAGTTGTTGACAAGATTGTTGATAGTCCTTGCCAAAGACTTTACTTCGTCTTGAATACTCTTGCAAGCAAGTATCTGCGTTCTGCCGTCTCTTTCACCGTCCACTTTGCCGTAAGAATACAACCCCTTGAAAATTATATCCGCGTCACCCGTCAACTGCTCTTGAGCGTAAGATATTTTCATGGTTACGCCCACTTCGCTTGCCAAAGAGAAAAGACGCTTCTTCACGTCTGACGGGAATACTTGCGCATTCTCGCCGTCGCTGTCCACAAGGCATATATGCGTGTCGAGTGCGTTGACCATAATAGCTTTGATAATCTCGTATTCAATATTGGAAAACGACGTGAAGTCGGACACGTATACTTCGTAATCGTTGAGCGCGCCGTCGTATATCAAATCGCAAAGCGCCTGCAATTTGCTCGTGCCGTCTGAATAGTCCTCTTGTATATACTGCACGTAATCGTGATAGATTCTGATAATATCTTTTGTCTTGTTGGCAATTCGCTTGGGGAGTTCGTCCACAATTGCCTGCATACGCTCAACGGAGATATTGCTGTTGCGGATTTGCGAAATGACGGCGTAAACGTCATTGGCAAATTCTGCGCTTCTGCCCATCTTGCCAAAGCACAGCAATTCGTCCTTGCAATCGTCTATGACCTTGCGCAGCAACATTATCTCCGACTGCTTGTCAAGCAAGCGCTTTTTGTTTTGAAGCAACTTGTTGGCAAGACGCGGAAAAGACGATACTTCAATGTCAAACGTCCCCTTGATATTCAAATGCTCAAGCACGGCTTTTTGATATGAGAGCGAAAATCTATCCGGTACGAAAAGTATATGCTTTTTGCCCTCTCCCATTTTGCTTTTGAGCATATCAAGTATTGGAGTTGAATTTAAAGTATTTGTTAAAATCAATTCTATCATGTGTATATTGTATCAATTTTTGACATTATTGGCAATATATTGTTGGGAAATTAATTGCAACACCTCTCAAATGTGTTATAATGTAGACATTATGAAAAAGATACTTATAATTTTGGTGGCAATAATAATTACGACTTCTCTGCTGTTTGCATTTGCAGGTTGCGGAGAGAGTTTTTCCAAAAACTCTATCATGTCGCAAATTAACAACAACCTCGGTTGGCACGAGGGCGGTATTGAGACGTGCGTCTACGACGTAACCAAAGACGGCGTCAAGGTAGGCGAATATACCTCAATAATGCAATCTCTTTTTAATCAAAACGTAGAGATTGCTACTTCCAGCGAGTCTAACAAGCCAAAGCTTAACAATTTTACCGGATACAAATTCACGTCAAAAATAAGCGCAGAGCTTGACGGCAAGACTTTTGTCAAAGAGACTGAAAGTTACGCGTCGCACCGCCTTGAGCCAAAGTTGTCGTATACCAAGACAGTCGAAGCCGGCAAGACAGTGGAAATCGTCACTTCTTACGAAGAGAAAAAGAGCAACGTCACTTTTATCAACGACGGCAAGATCGCAAGCGATTCTGCAAAATACAGCAAGTCGGCATTCGTAGTCGACAACTCCTTCCTGTATCAATTTGCAAGAGCGACTACTCTATCCGCGTCTGTTTCAATAGTAGTCCCCAATTACAACGCCGGCGCAAACAGCACTCAAAACGCATCCTATACTTGCTCTTATGCAAGCGCAAGCAATATCGTACTTGCAAATAAATTCGTAATCAAAAGAAGTTTTAGCCAGACGATAGCAAGCGGAGATAGCGGAGAGGCTAACAGCGGAGCTGTAAGCGTAGGAACTGCCGACAAGAGCGGAGACATCAATACGTCAGACGCAGACGCAAGCGGTAACGTAACCGTTACGTATCCCCATACTTTGACTTCAAGTATTCCGGTAACGAAATGTACTTTTACTACGGCTAAGACCTTCCCTGCAAGCGGCTCGATAAGCTGTATGATTGCCAGCGTCGATATGAAAATGCAAGGCGACAGCAGATTTGCAAGCCGCGTTGTAGCTCGTTTCCAAGAGGGAAATATAATTTATAATTTGACGAGCGTGAAATACACGCTGTAAAATTATCAAAACGGCAAAACCAAAAAGCAAGGAAATCATTCCTTGCTTTTTTAATTATGCTTTGATATAATAGATAAACAAAACGAAATTTGTAGGTAAAATATGAAACAAGATTCAACCAAGACTAACGTAATGAGAATATTGGATCAAAAGAAAGTTAAATACGAAAGTTACTATTATGCAGATACCGACGCTATAAATGGAATGGAGGTAGCCGACGTATTGGGTCAAAATCCAAATCAAGTATTCAAAACTTTAGTTACGGTTGGAAAGACGAAAGTAAATTACGTTTTTATGGTTCCCGTCAATAAAGAACTGGATTTAAAGAAAGCCGCCAATGCAGTAAATGAAAAAAATATCGAAATGATAAAGTCAAAAGAACTATTGCCGTTGACAGGATATATACACGGCGGGTGTTCCCCAATAGGTATGAAAAAACAATTCAAAACGGTAATCGACATATCTTCTCAAAACTTCCAAACGATTATTTTTAGCGGCGGAAAGATAGGTTATCAAGTGGAAGTATCATTAGATGATTTAAAAAAGGTTGTTGCTTTTGATTTAAAAAATATAATTAAATAACGAAAATCAAATATACCCTTTGATATATTTCTGCGACTTCCGCATTGTGTAATAAAAGTAAAACGGCAACTATCTTTACGATAGTTGCCTATTTTGGTCTGAGTGACAAGACTTGAACTTGCGGCCTCTAGACCCCCAGTCTAGCGCGCTACCAAACTGCGCCACACCCAGATATACGCATATCAATCTCTTGACTTTAAAATTATATATCAAAATTCTTGATAATGCAACACTTTTAAAACTATTTTAAAAAGAAAATGCCGAGAGCTTAGCGTCTCGGCAATTACATATACGGCTTTACTATTCGCTCGTTACCTTAATAGTAAGTTTTCCGCCTATTCCGCTTACTCTGTACTTATGCGTAACGCCGTTGCTATCCACGCTGTCGGGGATAATCAAACCGTAATAGCTCCTCAAATACCCGATCTCAAGCGTATCAAACAACACGACATCTTGCCCATCTTCTTTTACCGTCAATACGCATACTACGTCGTAAACGCCGTCTTCATCCACCGCAACCTGCGACGAATTTAGGATCATCTTGCTTGTCGGCAATCTGTAATACGATAGGTCGCTTTGATTGTAATTAACAAAGTCGACCTTATGATAGTCGGTCGCCAATACGAATATTTTACCCGTATCTCTCGATTTCAACGCCATGCTGAGAGAATACTTTTTGTTCAAATCAAACTTGGATATATCGTGTATATCGGCAGCCGAAGTAAACTCGATTTGATCTTGATAATTGCCGCGGCAAGATACGAAAACGTCAAGTCCTTTAAGCCACATATCTTTTCCGTAGAAAGGTCCGCGCAAATTTTTGACTTCCTTTGCGCCCGCCTGTTCTTTATAAATAGTCGGCCAATTGTTTTTGATTTCGAAATTGTCTACGATATGCTTCGATATCTTATCCAACAATTCTTTCGGTCCTAAATCCGATACGTTTTCTTTATACCAGATTGCGTCAAGTAAAATCGCAATATTGTTGCTCTTTACGTCAAAGTCAACTTCTCCGCTGTTATCGGGTCTATTCAACGTGGCAAACCTTTGGTCGATTTTGGTCACATCTATGTCAGTATATCCGTCGTAATTTATTATCGTAAATTCTCTTCTCACTCCGTACGGATTCAAACCTCTTATATCCATTCCGCCCTCGTCAAAAGTCACGTCGCTTCCGTATCTGTTGGCAACTGTGATATGGTACTTGACCATAGACTTGTCTTTGACGTTGCGCAAATATTGAAATTCAAATGGATAGTAATCCTTGGAATTTTTGTTGTAATAGCCGCCCGTCGTCAAACTTGCTAAGAATGCACCAAGCCCTCCGCCGACGTTGTCTATTCCAACGGAATAAATAAAGCACTCGACGATCTCGTCCTCTTCGGTCTCCAAATAATTGATTTTCATTATTTCATATTGAATAAAGCTTGAGCCGTCTTCGTGATATTCAACTGTCTTTTTGTTTTCGAAATCCAAATATTCGCTTCTCGTAGCCCAACAAACGCGAGTAATGGACAAAACCTTCGTCTCTTCGTTATACTCAAGGTAGTACGCCCAATTTTCGTAATACGGTATGGAAACAAAACCTTGCTCTTCCCTCATATTGGGCATTCTGAACCATTGATTGAACGCTGGAACGTGTTCGACGACGAATTTTACTTCGTCTTTGATTTCGTATATATCGTAACCCAAATACTTTCCCGCTCCGGCATAATTATAAACAGTTGCGTATTCGTCGATAAGCGCAGTAAATTCTTCGCTCGAAGATTGAGTCGACACGCTCATCAAAGAATTGAGTTGAGGCGTATTAGCTTCATAATATTTATCAAGATCGGGAGTATATTGCGCATTTTCTACTTTTTCGACCGCTACTCCGCCGAGCCTATAATCGTATTTTAACTTATTCAATTGAATACCTACTACGACTCCGATTATGACGGCTATTATTACAAATACTATTGCCAAAGAAATAATCGTAGCGGCTTTTTTGTTTAGTCTCTTTTCCATAACGCTCTCCTTATAATCATTATTATTACTTAACCGTCTTTTATAATAAGTATACGGCTACGGTAACCGTTTGTCAATAATAATTAAAATTATATCTACTGCGCCTAAAGTCGTTAATCCCTACTCTATTATAATATAAAATAATCAAATCGATATTATTCCACTCAAATTCGCTTGACAATGGGTGTAAAATTTTGATCTATTGTACTATAATAAAACCACAATATAAATAGAGGAACAAAAATGAACCAACTCAAAATCGGAGAATTTATCACAAAAAAGCGTAAAGAAAAAAATTTAACGCAAGAGCAACTTGCCGAAAGACTTAACGTTTCCAACAAAACGGTTTCTAAATGGGAATGCGGGAAGTGTATGCCCGACTACTCTCTTATCGAACCTCTGTGCAAAGAGTTGAACGTAACAATTTCCGAGCTGCTAAACGGCAATGAAGAAGCAAATTCTGAAGGCTCAAATACTACCCCCTCGACAGAAAGCGATAAAGTAATTAAACTCATCAAAGACGTAGAACAGTTGAAAAAGGATAAAGCTATTCCCAAACTTTACGTATCTGCAATCATTCTCGTAATAATAGGCATTGCGCTATGCATTATATCAACTATTTTTGGCGGAAGCGCCTTTCAAGATTTCCTTGCGGGATTTTTTGTAGGCATAGCAATAGCTGTCATCTTAATTGGCTTATATATGATATTTTTTGCAATATTTTCTGCAATTGCAAAGGCAAAACGACAGTGAATATTAAATTTGTCGGCGCACCATTCACAACCTTACTCAAACTTTAGGTTGTATTGCGTTTTCTTCAAATAAATCAGGTTTTTTCCCAATCATATCGACGATACTTATCGGTAAAATAATTGACATTCGCTACCGAATTTTTAACGGAAACGGAAACATAATCAGTTGACGTGGTATATACCTTCCAGTTACCGGCTTCCTCAAATTCAATTTCTTCGAGCGCTTTACTACCAATAAATGCGCCTGATAAAATTTTAGTTACGGTTTTAGGTATTGTTATTCTTTCTAATGAGTTAGTCTGACAAAAAGCAGAGTTTCCAATAGTTTCAAGTCCGTCAGCAAGAGTTACGCTTTTAAGATTGCGTAAAAAAGAAAAAGCGTACTCACCTATAATTGCGCAGTTACTATTTTCGGCAAAAACAATTTCGGTTACGTTTGGACAATATTCTTGTTCGTTATGAGGAAACAACATATAGGCCGGCACTTTTTCAACCGTCGAACCAATATATACTTTTGTGCCTGCCGTATTTTTCCCTAATTCTGCAAAGATCCTATGCGCATCATTGCTAAAATCCTCGGTATTTTTTGCATTAAAATACAAATTCTCAACATTGCGGCAATGAGCAAAAGCATTTTTATTAATATAAGCCATTCCCGAACCGATAGTTATGTTTTTTAATCCTGTACAGTCAAGAAAAGCAGATAGCCCAAGCGCACGTACACTATCCGGAATAACAATATCTTTTAACGCTTTATCTCCCTTAAATGCAAGCATTCCTATTCTTGTCAGATTTTGAGGTAAATCTATATGTTCTAATGATGTACAATCTGCCATTCCGCTCGTATCGATTTCTTTTATAGACGCCGGCAAAGAAAGATTCTTCAGAGAAGTACAATCAGCGAAAGCGCATACGCCAACGGTATCAACAGATCCTAAAATCTCTATTGAAACTAAATTCTGGCAATTACTAAAAACTCTTGAATATAAATTACTTGCATTAGTTAGCGTCACTGATTTTAATGAACGGGGAATATAATAAACTTTACTTGTAGTTCCGTATAAGTCGTGGTCTGTTTTTTGCGTACCGTCAAAATATCTAGTGCCAAACAATTGACCTAACCTGCCATAATTTATATCGGGAATTGTCAACGTTTCTAAACTGGAGCATCCAAAAAATGCCAGACCTTTTACGTTTATACCGTTAGGAACGCTTATGTTTTTTACTCTGCTACAATTTCTAAAAGAATTTGCCAAAACACTTTTTACAGGCAGTCCATTAAAATGCTCCGGAACAGTAACGCTCTCCTCTTCGCTAACGCAAACATATTTTAAATCATATCCGTCTTTATCTTCGGATAATACGTATTCGTTTCCATTTTCATCACGCTCTACTTTGAATGGCTCTTCTCCATCAGAAGGATTGCAAGCAACAGCCATTATCAAAAGAGCTCCGACAAAAAGTAGAAATACTAAAATGTAAAACTTTTTTATATTTTTCATAATCTATACCTCAATGCCTTGCCTTTGATATTATTGTAGCACATAAGTCTGATTTTTTCAAGCATATTATTTCGTCAAAATCTAAATGACACTATAGTAGTATTTGAATAATCTAGCGGCTTCGCCATGCTCAATGTAACAATACGAAGAATAATAAAAGAACCTAACTCGATAGTTCGAATTAGGTTCTTTATGGCGCACCCAATGCGACTCGAACGCATAACTTCACCGTCGGAGGGTGATGTTTTATCCATTAGACTATGGATGCTTAATGAAAAATATCTACAAATATTATTATCTATTATCAAAAAAATGTCAAGAATTTAATTTGTCGAATGGAAATTATTATAGTATTATTATATTACGTTATATAATAAATAAATTTATCGACACATTTAGGCAATTTTTTAAAAAAATAAAAAAATAGTTGGCTTGCATAATTTGGTTATGCTATAATATTGGAAATAGAATTATTAATTTAAATCTATGGAGAAAACTTATGAGGATACCTTACGTAAATGTGAATTTTGAGGGGGTTAAAGTAGCATGCGTGGGTGACAGCCTGACCTACGGTACGACGCTCCTCAATAGAAAAGTCGAAAGCTACCCTGCTCGACTTGCCAAGTCGTTGGGCAAAGGTTATGACGTGGTTAATTTCGGTTTTGCCGGCTATGCGCTCAACCGTCATAGCGCAAAATGTTATCTCAATCTTCCCGTCTTGGGTATGTTGGAACAATACTCTCCTGATTACGTAATTATGTTGCTAGGCACAAACGACGCTAGGCAAAAGAATTTTACCGCAGAAGTCGATTTTGCCAACGCTTTCAGAGCTATAATAACTGCCATCAAAAATCTTTCAAGCAAACCCCAACTCATTGCGATGACATGTCCCATGGCTTACGTAGATACCAACTTATACGAATTCGACTTCTCGCACGAAAATCTTTATAAAGTAGTGCAAATACAAAAAACCATTTTGAACGAATACAAGGTCCCTTATATTGATTTATACAGTATTACTAAAGGCAAGACTTCTCTATACGCTGAAGATATGTTGCATTTCAATTCTAAAGGCGCAAAATTCTTGGCGTACAGGACTTATACCGCAATAAAAGAATTTGAAAACAAAGAAAAATAAGGAAGAATTTTTAAAATACTTTCGCCAAATCACTTGACAACAAGTCGGCTTGGCATTATTATTAAGAAAAACAATCTTTGGGCAAGCGAAACGCTGACCGGTGGTAATGTCGCCTTTGAGCGAACGAGTCCAACAGCCCCAACAGCCGATACGGTGAGATCCCGTAACCGCCTGTAAAGTCAGACTGGGAAAGATTAGATTTATTTGCAATATTATTGCATTTATTTTGACGCTTTGTTTTGCCCAAAAAGGAGTCTCTTATGGATAGCAAAACAAAACCTGCTAATCCCCACAAAAGAGCAATGAGAATACGACTAATAGTATTTACTGCATTGATGACGGCTTTGACTACCGCCCTCACGCTTGCCAGCGTGCCGTATCCCACCGGCGCGGGATATTATAACTTTGGCGATATACCAATTTTCATGTCTGCAGGTCTTCTCGGTCCAATCCCCGCTCTTGTCACGGGCGCAATTGGAGCAATGCTAGGCGACGTAATTTTGGGATATATGATCTACGCCCCATTTACTCTAATAATCAAAGCTTTGGAAGGATTAATCGCAGGACTTATATTTATGATTGTCAAAAAGTTTGTTAAAAAACATGCGCCTCAATCAATTTTGTATTGCATAGGTAATATCGCAGGCAGTTTGGTAATGGCTTTGGGATATTTCCTTGCAGAGGGCGTGTTGCTGGCGCAAGACAGTTGGACGGGCGGTATCCTCAACTTGCCTTTCAATATTTTGCAAGGCGTAATTTCCGCAGTCGTAACTGCAGTATTGCTTTATCCATGTCAACTCAAGAAGATATTTGAAAAGATTTACTACCGTAATTCGCAGGAGATTTTATGAAAGATTGCAAAGTAATGACAATTCAAGATTATTCGTCCTTTGGGCAATGCTCTTTGAGCGTAGCTTTGCCGATAATTTCCGCAATTGGTATCGAGACAATTTCCCTGCCCGTCGCTCTGTTGTCCACTCACACCAGCGGATTTGAAGGATACACCTACGTTGACCTAAAGGACAACGTAGTACCCGCAGTAAACCACTATAAAAAATTGGGGATTAACTTTGACTATATATACGTAGGCTACTTGGGATCTAGCGCGGCAGCCAAAGCCGTGGAAGAGGTATGCAAACTCTACCCCGAAGCTCAACTAATCGTCGACCCTGCAATGGCGGAAAACGGCGAATTGTACAACGGTATCAATGAGGACTTTGCGCAAAGCATCGCTACTTTGTGCAAAAAGAGCTATATTGCTCTGCCCAACTTAAGCGAGGCTTGCCTGCTCTCTGGAGTACGGTATTCTCGTATTCAAACAAAAGAAAGCATATTGAATATTTGCAAAAAACTTGAAGATAAAGGAATAAAAAGATTTGTAATTACCGGAATACGCACAAACGAAGGGATGATACTTGCCTACTGTGACGACGGCGTAGTTAAGTTTATCCCGACGCAAGAGGTCAAAGGCGATTTCTTGGGGAGCGGAGACGTATTTGCCTCGACGCTAACAGGCGCGCTTGCAAACGGTCTTACCTTATCCCAAAGTCTTGACGTGGCAGTAAAGTATACCCAAAAAACTGTCAAAGTAACGAGTTTAGACAAATCGCATTGGTACGGATTGAAATTCGAAAAGACGATACCATATCTACTTGAACTTGTGCAAAATAAATAACGGCGTATAGATAATATACGCCGTTGTTCTCACATAATTACTGCTTAGCCGTTTTGCCCGATTTGAGTCTATCTTTAAACCAATCAAACAATTCTTTCATAGTCATATTCTCTATGCCTATACTGCGCGGCGTGATTGACACCTTCTCGCCGTTGGGCATCTCAGTCTGAGCAATCTCAACGTCGGCATACCCCAACTTTTCCAAAGTAGTATAATTAAAGAACCAATATCCTACGCACAATAGAATAATTATTATAACAAGAAAGACAACTAATGCGCCAAACAATGCCTTTACCATAAATCCCTCCAAGATAATTATAGTTTATTAAAAATTTTGTATACTGTCAAGAAAATATTTAAAATCGTTTGACATCACTTTTCTATTATGCTAAAATCAATAGGCAATCGACAATAAGGAAGCTTAGCTCAGTTGGGAGAGCATCTGCCTTACAAGCAGAGGGTCATAGGTTCGAGCCCTATAGTTTCCACCAAAAAGACCGACAAATTCATTTGTCGGTCTTTTGTTATACTTGAAAAATATCTTATAATTTGTTATACTGTATAAAAAGCAATAAGGATACGCACAAATAGAGATTGTATGAATAATTTAAATATCGAGTTCCTTGAACAATACAAAAATCTTGATAAGCTTTGCAAAGATATGCTTAACAGCAGCGAAGGAATTTCATCGTATATATTGGAAATGGAAAACACTCCATACGAATTTACTTTAAACGTTCCTTCATGGGATAACACTTATCAAAAACTCAAACATCTGCGTTGGATGCGTAATCAGTTGGTGCATGAAAAATCTTTTGAAGAAGACTTTTGCTCTGAAGAGGATTTAAAAAGTATTAATTATTTATATGATTTAATACTTAACGTAAAAGACCCATTGTCTCTTGTACCAAACACTCATACAAATGAAAACTACTCTAAAAACACTTCAACTGACGGAAAGCCTGACTTTAAGGCTATCATCGATAAAGTGGTGTCAAAAATAAAGAGCTTTTTTTCATAAAATCGGGCTGTTTTGTTTTAAGGCTTTCTATATCCTTACGCCTTACTTGCTCCAAAAAACTTATTGCCTAGCGGTATCATAAATTTATTGAACAGTCTTGCTATAAAGCCTACGCATACAGCCGCAGCAACTGTGCCCTCGCGTACTCCGCGAAGTTTATGGATAAATACAAATGAAATTATTACTGCCAATATTACCATCGTACAGTCTACTAAAATCTTCATAAGTCCAAATTTTACTTTGGGCAACAACTTGCAAAGCGCAAGCGTAAGTCCTTCGCCCGGCAACGTGCACGCCTTTGCCGTCACCTCAAAGCTAACTCCTATTGCGACGAGAATTATGCCTACGATGCAGATCAGCCATTGCTGCCAATATGCGTTCAATGTTATTCCTCTCAATATATCGTTCGTCAAGTTTATCAACAATCCAAATACAATGCTTATAGGTATTTGTATAAGTTGAATAGGTTGAAAATTACGTCTCAATAATATTACTTGCAACAATACTATCAATACGTTGACGATTATCGTAGTTACGCCTACGCTTATCGTAGGTATCTTTGAACTTGCTTCCGTTGCAAGATTTAACGTATACGGAATACTTGATACGGGCGACGTACCCAAATCTGCTTTGATTGAAAATGATACTCCAAATGCCATTATAAATAAGCCTACGCATAAAAATGCATATCGCTTAACGCACTCTATTACTTTCTTTTTATCTATTTTGGGTTTTGCTTTGCTCTCCACTTCGACCGTAGGCACTTCTTCTGTCAAAGTCATCGTAGCTTCATTTTCCGCTTGCAACTGCTCTTGCGATTGTTGGGGGTCTTCTGATTGATCTAACTCTTCTACTTGCTCTTGCGTCTCTTCTTTTACTTCTTCACTCATACTGCTCTCCGAGTACAAATTATATTACTCTAATAAAAGAGTGTCAAGCGGATATGAAACAAAAATAGCCTCTCGTTCGAGAGGCTATTTTGTATTTGAGTTTGTTATTGATTACTCGGTAATCTTAGCTACGACACCGGAACCAACCGTTCTACCACCCTCACGGATAGCGAAACGAAGTCCTTCTTCGATAGCGATAGGAGTAATAAGAGTTACGTCCATGTTGATGTTATCGCCAGGCATAACCATTTCTACGCCGTCAGGAAGTTTGATTGAACCGGTAACGTCGGTTGTTCTGAAGTAGAACTGTGGACGATATCCATTGAAGAACGGAGTGTGACGACCGCCTTCGTCTTTGGTCAATACGTATACTTGTGAAGAGAACTTGGTGTGTGGGTTGATAGTGCCAGGTTTAGCAAGGACTTGTCCTCTCTCAATACCCTTTCTGTCGATACCACGGAGCAATGCGCCAACGTTGTCGCCTGCATAAGCCTCGTCAAGAAGCTTTCTGAACATTTCAAGACCGGTAACGGTGGTGTCGGTCGTAGGTTTGATACCAACGATTTGAACCTTATCTTGAACTTTAACAACACCTCTCTCTACTCTACCGGTAGCAACCGTACCACGACCAGTGATGGTGAATACGTCTTCAACAGGCATAAGGAAAGGCTTTTCCGTATCACGCTCAGGAGCAGGAATGTATGCGTCAACAGCGTCGAGAAGTTCTTGGATGCAAGCGCAAGCAGGATCGTCAGCCTTGTCGTTGGAAGCAGCTTCCAAAGCCAAAAGCGCAGAACCCTTGATGATTGGGGTATCGTCGCCAGGGAATCCGTACTCGCTCAAAAGCTCTCTGATTTCCATTTCAACAAGTTCCAAAAGCTCTGGGTCATCAACTTGGTCGGTCTTGTTCATGAATACAACGATGTAAGGAACGCCTACCTGACGAGCAAGAAGAATGTGCTCTCTGGTTTGTGGCATCGGGCCGTCGGTAGAAGCAACTACCAAGATAGCGCCGTCCATTTGCGCTGCACCAGTGATCATGTTCTTAACGTAGTCTGCGTGTCCTGGGCAGTCAACGTGAGCATAGTGACGAGTAGCAGTTTGATACTCAACGTGAGCGGTATTGATTGTAATACCTCTTTCTCTCTCTTCCGGAGCCTTATCGATTTCGTCGTATCTCATTTTCTGAGCGAAACCTTTAGCTGCAGAATACATTGTGATAGCAGCCGTAAGAGTGGTCTTACCGTGGTCAACGTGACCGATAGTACCAATATTAACGTGCGGTTTATTTCTTTCGAATTTAGCCTTAGCCATAATAAATTATCCTCCTAGATTATTTGAATTAATCTTTGTTTGTTTTACTTTTTTTATTTTATAATGTTTTTTGAGTTTTGTCAACATATATTTATAATTTAAATAAAATGTTGAGTTTTTATTGCATTACGCTTTCTTTGCTCTTGCGCCGATAATCTTCTCGGATACCGACTTAGGAACTTCTGCGTAGTGGTCAAATTGCATTGTGAAGTTACCTCTTCCTTGAGTAGAACCTCTCAAGTCGGTTGCATAACCAAACATTTCTGCGAGCGGTACGTCTGCGTCAACTACTTGAACGCCGTTACGCTCTTCAGTCGTCTTGATGCTACCTCTTCTTGCGGTAACGCTACCCAAAATTGTACCAAGGTAATCTTCCGGAGCGAGAACTTCTACGCTCATTATAGGCTCGAGAAGTACCGGCTTAGCCTTGCTTACACCATCCTTGAACGCCATAGAACCTGCAATCTTGAACGCCATTTCCGAAGAGTCGACTTCGTGGTAAGAACCGTCTACCAAGTCAACGTTGAAGTCAACAGTCTCGTATCCTGCCAAAATACCGCTCTTGGAAGCTTCTCTAATACCTGCCTCAACTGCCGGGATATATTCTTTTGGAATACTACCGCCGACCGTCTTATCGACAAATGTAAAGCCCTTGCCCGGCTCGTTTGGCGAGATAACGATCTTACAGTGACCGTATTGACCTTTACCACCAGACTGTCTCTTGAAGAGTCCTTCTGCGTTGACGGTATCTCTGATCGTCTCACGGTAAGCAACTTGCGGAGCGCCTACGTTTGCCTCAACCTTGAATTCTCTCTTCAATCTGTCTACGATAATGTCAAGGTGCAATTCGCCCATACCTGCGATAATCGTTTGACCGGTCTCTTGGTCTGTATAAGTCTTGAACGTTGGGTCTTCTTCTGCAAGTTTTTGCAAAGCAAGTCCCATCTTTTCCTGTCCGGCTTTAGTCTTAGGTTCGATAGCAATTTGAATAACCGGATCCGGGAACTCCATAGATTCCAAAATGATTGGAGCGTTTTCGTCGCAAAGCGTATCGCCCGTGGTAGTGTCCTTAAGACCTACGATAGCAACGATGTCGCCTGCGTATGCTTCGTCTATTTCAGTACGGCTGTTAGCGTGCATTCTAACGAGACGGCCTACTCTTTCTCTCTTGTCCTTGGTGGAGTTGTAAACGTAAGAACCTTTCGTCAATACGCCCGAATATACGCGGAAGAATGCAAGCTTACCGATGAATGGGTCAGTTGCGATCTTGAAAGCAAGTCCGCTGAACTTCTCATTGTCGGAAGACTTACGAGTGATCTCTTCGTCCTTCTTGCCGGGAGCGTAACCAGCAACGCTGGGAACGTCGGTAGGAGCTGGCAAATAATCAACGATAGCGTCAAGCAAAAGCTGAGTGCCCTTGTTGCCAAGCGAAGTACCGCAGAAAGCAGGAGTAATCTTCATGCCGATAGTAGCCTTGCGGATAATAGGTTGAAGCATTGACTTAGGCATAGCCTCAACGCTTACGTCTCCCTCAAAGAACTTCTCCATGAGTTCGTCGTCAAACTCTGCGATCTTTTCGATAAGTTCTGCTCTCTTCTCCTCTGCCTCTGCAAGAATATCTGCAGGGATTTCTTTCTCAGTGAGGATTTCGCCGTTCTTACCTTCGTTGTAGTATGCCTTCATTGTCAAAAGGTCAACTACGCCTTTGAAGTTTTTCTCTGCGCCGATAGGATATTGCATAGCAACAGCGTTAGCGCTGAGTCTCTTATTCATCATGTCGATGGTTCTGAAATAATTACCGTCGTCCTTGTCCATCTTGTTGACGAAAGCAATTCTCGGAACGTGATACTTAGTAGCTTGTCTCCAAACCGTCTCCGATTGAGGCTCAACACCGCCTCTTGCGCAGAACAAAGCTACGGCGCCGTCAAGAATACGCAACGAACGCTCAACTTCAACTGTGAAGTCAACGTGTCCGGGGGTATCTATAAGGTTGATACACGTACCTTTCCAGTGAGTGGTAGTTGCAGCGGAAGTAATGGTAATACCTCTCTCCTGCTCTTGTTCCATCCAGTCCATCGTTGCAGCGCCTTCGTGCACTTCGCCGATTTTATGGTTGATACCTGTGTAGAACAAGATTCTTTCACTCGTTGTTGTTTTACCGGCGTCGATGTGCGCCATGATGCCGATATTTCTTGTATTTTCCAAAGAATATTCTCTAGCCATTTTTACCTCTCAAATAAGTAC
>CAMWQA010000033.1 GCA_947176265.1 uncultured Clostridia bacterium
TGATAGATTTGCGCGAAGATCAGATAGAGCGTTATCAAGACCTTCTCAAAGAGCAGCGTTCTATGAGAAATAAAAAGTAAGAGATTAACCGCATGTAGCGGACTCTCTGTGTTTGTATAATACTTAATTTAAGAGGATTAAATAAAAAAAGAGCATACTTGATTGTGTGCTCTTTTACGATTTTCTTAAGTTTTCTCCAGTGATATAGCCTACGCTCAAGGAGTATTTTTTGTCGGTAAATTTAGATAAGAACGCTTCTCCGTAGCGGTTTAGCAATGCGCTGCCGTCTAGTTGTGTGCAAATGAAAGTCTTTTTATTGTTTGCCATGCGCTTATTAAGAGTAGAGAATAGGTATTCCAAAGTTACGTTTTTGTATATAGGTTCTTCGCCGAAATTGTCAATGATAAGCATTTCGCACTCGCTGACGTAATCGGCTTTTTTGGCAAGTTCCGTTTGTTTACGCGTATGCTTGTCCAAAAAGATATTGACGAATTCAAATGCAGTCAAGTATAATGCGCTTACGCCTTTGTCAAGCAACGCGTTTGCAGTCGCCAAAGCAAGGCAGGTTTTGCCCACTCCGCTAGCTCCCGACAGCATAAAATTATTCCACTTGCAACTTGCAAAATTGTTGCAGACTTTGTCATTCATTATGGAATACAGTTTATTCATTCCTTTGGCTTGCGGAATATCCATATCGCCAAACTTGTTGTCGTCAAAAGAAAAATTCGCAAGAGAAGTAATAGACGCGTTTTCTTTTATCAATGCTCCGTATTGCTGTCTCATACACTCGCACGGCGCGCCGTCTATATATCCGCTGTCTTTGCATGACGCGCAAAGGTATGGCGGAGTAAACTGCAAATTATTTTCTTGAGCGTATTTTTTAATATCTCCGTTCGTCCCATCGAGAGAGGCTTGCAAAGTCGATACGTCAAGACCTTTTGATTTGGACTTGACAATATCCAGTTCCGTCTGCTTCTTTATCTTGAGCAATTCGTCAAATTTCGGATGCATATAAAGCAAAACCTTGTTTTCTCTTTGAGAGATTTCTTTTGCAAGGGCTTTTCTAGACGCGTAGATATTTTGAATTTGTTGATTAAAATAATTGATCATAAGTCTATTCTATATCGTCGAGGTCGTCGAGAGAGTAGAAGAACTGCGAAAGTTGTTCTTTTGAGTACGACTGCGCTGGCGCGGCGTTTGCCGTCGTAATAGATGCGCCTTGCGATTTTGCCTCGTCTACGGCGTAAATATTCGCGTTTTTCCATTTGGCAAGCAAGTTGTTGAGAGCAAAGAGCTGTTTGCCCTGACATACGCTTGCGCCGTATTCTATCATAGCGTCGTCAAAATTCCATTGCTCCGTCCACACCTTGTACATATCTCTGTCGCTCGAGTTTACGTTGCGAGAGAAGCCCGTCAGTTCTATAATCTTCTTGATTTGCATATCTCGTTGCATCATGCTTGCCAAATGCTCGTTGATAGCCTCTACGCTTACGCAACCTTGGCTATAGAATTTGAGCACGCACTTGTTCATACCGTCAAGAGAGCGTATCGACTTGTTGAAACAGTATTCGGCGATAAGCATAATTGCGTTTTTCTCAAATCCTTTTTGCAACCAACTCGTTATATACTTTTCCACGATATACTCGACGTTTTCGTAATATACGCCGAGAGTTTTGTTGACGGAGTAGGCAAGTTGATATGTGGCTTGCTTATTGGCAAGATAGTTTTCCATCTCTTTTGCGCTCATTGCGTTATTGCGATAGAACTCGTCAAGCAAGTTGCCCAGCTTTGCAAAACCGCCTTTGTTTTTGAGGCTTTTTGCCGCAAATAGTATTGCGTCGAGGTCAAAACCCCAACTGCCCGTCCATTTGAGATACGCGTTTTTGTCTTCGATATCAATTTCGGATTTTTTGCCCACCGCCTTGCATATCATTCTCAATGCTTCGCTAGAGAGTTCCATCTGTTTGATTTTTTCGTCTACGTCGGCAAGCGTACGCACGCCTTCGTTAAGCCAGTCGCGCGCTACGGTAAGTATATAATTAGCCTTAATCTTTTCGCCTTTAGTATTTACGCAATATTTTATGATGGTAATAAGTACTTCCGGCTTGATTTTGGTCTCTTCAATAAAGTCGTAATATACCGTATACTGATTTATATTGGTAAATGCTACGGAAGGGAATAGGCTCTCAAGTTGAGTATTGAAGTCCGCGTACTTTTCTTTTTTATAATGCTTTGCAAAGGTAGAGCGGATATTTTTGTACGTCACGGCGAAGGGAGAATAGCTCGTGATATTGACGAGCCCAATATCTGCAAGCTGACCGAATATATCTTCCACCTCTTCCGTCGTCATTGACAGCGCGTCGCAGATGAAAGTAATATCGTTTTCTTGCGGCAACGTGCACAAAGTCAGCCCCAAAAGATATACCTTGAGCTGTTTTTCGTCGCACTCGGGAAGATAGTTGACGACAAAGCTCTTGTCGAGCAGTACCACTCCCGTCTCATTGTCCTTTGACATTGTGCAAAAATTCATATTATCTCCTTGAAAAGTTGTCTTGAGTATGCTAAAATAAATTTAAATCATAATATAATATATCACATTGATAAAAAAATAAAAAGACAATTTTACCCCCATTTTTAAAAACACAAAATATTGTGGGGGCAAAACAAGCCGACACAATTCGGCGGGAAGGATAAAAATGAGATTGGTAGAAATCAATGACGTATCCAAGATTTACAAGCCCAAAGGCCGCAAAAAGGGTTTGCCTATTACGGCGGTGTCTCACGCGACTTTGGAAGTGGAAGAGGGCGAAATTCTTGTACTTTTGGGATCTAACTGTGCAGGTAAGACCACGCTAATCAAACTTATGCTGGGACTTGTCAATTTCGACGGCGGCAGCATTACTATAGGCGGATACGACGTGACGACTTCGAGAGAAAAAGCCTTGGCGCAAGTAGGGGCAATCGTCGAAGCGCCTACGCTTTTCAACGACTTTTCCGGTATGGATAATCTGAAGTATTATGCAAGACTGCAGGGCGGTAATATCAGCGAAGAGAAAATCAAAGCCATAGTCGAACTCGTGGGGTTGAAAGACAGAATCAACGACAAGTTCAAGACTTATTCTTTGGGTATGCGCCAAAGATTGGGAATAGCGCAAGCAATTATGCACTCGCCCAAATTATTGCTGCTGGACGAGCCTACCAACGGACTCGATCCCGACGGCATTGCTCAAATGCGCGACTTGTTTATCAATCTCAAAAAAGAGTTAGGCACGACGATAATCATATCTTCGCATATTCTCGGCGAAATGCAACAGACTTGCGACAGAGTGGCGTTTATGGCAAATGGCGAAATCAAAGCAGTAAAAAGTATGGAAGAAGTCAATTACGGCGTTGATTCAATGCGCAAGTTTGCCATTGAATGCAGCGATTTGCAAAGAGCAGCCGAGCTTGTCGCTGCATTGGGCATAGAGGCAAATATCCAAAACAACGCAATAGTAGTTATCGTCGATCAAACGCAAGTGGGCGAACTCGTCAAAACTTTGGTAGAAAACGACGTAATCGTATACACCGTCAACAAGCTCAAACGCAGCTTGGAGGACCTTTATAGAGAAGTGGCAAACGGCGACGTAAAGTCAAGCAAAAAGGAGGAGACGGATAATGAATAACAAGATGTCTGATCTTTTGTATTGTGAATTTTATAAAATCAATCGCAAACGCACTCTCCTCAAGCTTGCGATTGCAGTGATAATAATTGCTCTTGCGTTGATGGGCATATCGGCGCTTTTGAATAGTCTTATGACGGGTATGGGGGGTTCCGGCGGATTGACTGATTACGACGAAACGATAGAGTCTCTCAAAATGGAGTTGGAAGCCGTACAGAAAGTCAGCGGTTGGACGGACAAACTCATAATCGGCAATTCAATAGCAAAGTATAAGGCGCAAATTGCGGTGCTTGAATATCTCAAAGCGCACAATGTTGCGTCGGGTAGTACCGTACCGTATTCAATAGACGGCGGTTTGGGAATTCTCGGATTTGACGTATACAGCTTTACAACGTTTTGTATGAGCGCGCTTATAGACGTCGTCATCATTTTCTTAATCGTGGCTTGCTGCCGTACTACTTGCGGAGAATTTGCAAGCGGCGCAATGAAAATGCAATTTTTGAGACCGGTCAATAAGAATAAGTTCTTTACGGCAAAGTGGTTGAGTATCGTCATAGTGTCTGAGGCGTTGACGGTCATATCATTCTTGCTGTCGATGATATTGGGACTTATTCTCTATGGACCTAACGCTCTCAAAGTAGCGTTTGTCGCAGGCTCTACCGTCACGGTAGTTCCGCCGATGGTCGCGCTTATGATAACTTTGCTCATCTATATGGTGCAAGTCTTCGCCTATACGCAAGCGACTATGTTTATATGTTCGCTTTGCAATTCATACGGCAAGTCAATAGTTATATCGTTGTTGTTGATAGTCTTTGGCTTCGGCACTTATCTTGAATACGTCTTAGCTATTCCTTACGTGGGCTATCTCGCATTCTTCGCCAACGTCGATTGGGCGAGCGCAATATCTGTCAACGCGCCAATCTTCAAAGGTATGACGATTTGGGTAATGATACCTGTGACGTTGTTGTGGTGCGCGCTATTTATGTTTCTTTCGTATAGAAAGTTCAATAGGAAAGAAGTTTAATGTCATTTCGACCGCAGTGAAGAAATCTCTACCTTATGTCTCGCCAACCCCTTGAGGGGAAGGTGTCACGAGGTGACGGAAGGGGTGGTATTGTCATTCTGAGCAGAACGAAGTGAGGTCGAAGAATCTCTGAATAAAAATACCTATTAAATAAGTCCCGACTAAATGAAGCGTAGCCGAAATTTTGCGTTTGGTCGGGAAATACTAACAAGTCTTTTGATGTTTAGCATATAATACATTGTGAAAGACTTGTTTTTTTTATCTAATATATGCGAAGTAAAATATGACGTTCCGTCTTTTTCCACCTTTGGTAGCGGCGGGGATTTGTCTTGCGTGGTTTACCCAAAGACAGCGGAAGAACTTGCAAAAGCTGTCAACGCTTTAAATAAAGATGGAATAAAGTATATCACTCTCGGCGCGTGTTCCAATACACTAATTAGCGATGACGGCGTAGACGACGTAGTAATATCCACGCAAAAGCTCAAAGGCAAGGAAATGTCGGGGGACAGTTTATATTTACTTGCGGGCGAGAAAACCAATAGAGTATGCAGATTTGCATGCGAAAGCTTTTTAAGCGGAATAGAAGGACTATGTTCTATCCCGGGGAGTATAGGCGGCGGACTCGTAATGAACTGCGGAGCGTTTGGCAGAGAACTTGGCGACGTAATTGAGTACGCGGATATTTTTATTGACGGCAAAATCGAGAGAGTATACGCAAAAGACTTAGGATTTGCGTACCGTCATTCCAAAGTCAAAGATTTGGGCATAGCGGTGGGAGTAAGTTTGCGACTTGTGGGCGGCGATAAGTATTCTATAGCAAAAGATATGAAAGGCTACGTAATCGCAAGGGGTAAGTCGCAACCAAAGGGCAAATCACTTGGCAGCGTGTTTAAAAAAGCCGGCGACACTTCCGCAGGATACTATATCGACAGAGCGGGGCTAAAAGGCTACCAAATAGGCGGAGCGCAGATATCAGATTTGCACGCCAATTTTATACTCAACGCGGGCGGAGCAACGTCAACGGATTTTTTAAGGCTTGCCGATTATGCAAGGCAAGAGGTTGACAAACAGTATGGCATTAAGTTAAAATATGAAGTAGATTTCGTACCCGATTGCTTGCTTGGCAAGCAGTGAGATTATCCGCAATGCGGATAGTGAGATTAAAAAGCGACATACTGTCGGTATACCGCTTTTTAGTTAAGGATACTATATCGCATTTAGATTCTTCGACTACGCTCGGAGCGATGGGCTGCGCTCATAGATCATACGATTATAAATCGATAACCGACACAAAGTGTCGATATAACCCGCCGATATGCGGATATAACCTTGCGATAGCAAGATATAACCGTCGCATAGCGACGATATAACTGTCCGCAACGCGGACAAAGGAGAGTTGAGAATATGGACTTGAATATTACCGCAGATTACCATTCGCATACGACGTATTCTCACGGCAAGGGAAGTATTGCCGACAACGCTCTCGTCGCAAGTCAAAAAGGGCTTGAGATACTTGCCATAACCGACCACGCAGTACGTCACCCTTTTATTGGCGTAAGTCGCAAAAAATATGACGCTATACGCAAGGACCTACAGGAAGTGCAAAGTCATTATCCCGACCTTACTTTACTTATGGGCATAGAGGCAAACATATTGGGTATGGACGGAGATATTGACGTCACTGACGAAGACGCTAAATTATTGGATATCGTCATTGCAGGATATCATTTGACGTCATTCCCTTACAAATTTGCGGATTATTTCAATATCACGTGGAATGCGCTCACCAAATATACTATGAAGTCCACCAAGGGACAGATTGCTCGCAATACCGCAATGTACGTCAACGCTATCAAAAAGCACAAGATAGATATTCTCACGCACCCGGGATTTAGACTTGATATAGATTACAAAGAAGTAGGCAAGGTATGCGCCGATTACGGCACTTACGTAGAACTATCGTCGAGACATCGCACGCCAAACGATAGCAATATCGAAGGGTTGCTTGCGACCGACTGCCAATTCGTGCTAGATTCCGACGCGCACAAGAGCGTAGACGTAGGCAGCGTAGAGTTTGCCAAATCTCTTGTGGAAAAACACGCTATACCCAAAGAGCGTATAGCAAATATCGACGGAAAAAGACTTGTATTGCGCTCAAAATCCTAATGGGCGGACAAGCATATTAAAGAGGCGAAATGAATTTTACTGTTGAGTTAAAAGACGATTTATTTAAATCAATATCCCAAAGTCCCGACGGCGCGGGGGAGCGGTTTGCCTTTTTATGCGCTCTCACAAAGATGAGAGGCGGTATAGACGTATACAAAAAGTCGATAAGTTTGACTTACGAGCTTGACAGCGCAAGCGACGTAACTAATATCGCAGGTATGCTCAAGGAGTTTACGGCTGGCGAAACCTTTTTCGTCGTTGACGGCAGAAAGGGAGACAAGACTCCCAAGTTGCAGATCAAAGATAAGTATGCCAACGAGTTGCTTAAGTGCATGTCGCTTTCGCACTTTGAGGGAGATAAATTCGTCTTTGACGACGGTATGAACTATTTAGAGAGTACGTTTGAAAAAGACCTTTTCCAATCGTATTTCAAGGGCGTGCTTTACGGCGGCGCAAAGTTGCAATTCCCCGATGAAGATTACGGTAATTACTGTCTTCAAATCTTCTTTTCAGATATGGCTTTTTGCGAGAATATCGTAAAGGTATTGGAGAGAATGGAATTATCCGTCAAAGTATACGAGCGTAAGAGCGTTATTGTATTGCAGTCGCGAAGCGGTAACGATATTGCCGATATATTGGCGCTTGCGGGCGCAGTCGACAGCGCGCTTAAACTCAACAATATAATTGCCGAGAGAGACAATGAAAATCAGTTCAATCGTCAAAGCAATCTCTATATGGCGCATTACAAAAAGGCGGTGGACAGCGCGCAGAAGTATTTGCAGGCGATAGAGTTTTTGCAAAGCAGCGGGCAGCTTGACAGACTTGACGACAAATTAAAAGCCGTTGCCTTAGCAAGGGTGGAAAACAACGACGCAAGCATGCAAGAGCTTGCAGATATGCTTGGTACGAGCAAGACGAGTTTGTCGAGGTATTTGGGCAAACTTTTGACTTTGGCAGAGGAGAAAAAGAATGGAAGAAAATAAAGAAGGATTTGCAGGCGGACTTTTGGACAGCATTGAAGAAATGCTTGCGGACAAGCCCGTAAAAGAGAGCGAGGCAAAGGAGACTTTGTCCGATCTTGACGAGCAAAAAATCTCCCGCCAAAAGAAAGACAGCGTATACGACAAGTACGAAAAGCCTTTCGTACATTTGCATCTCCACTCGGAATATTCTCTTTTGGACGGACTTGCCAGAATTACCAAGGGCAAGAAATCTCCGCTCTTAGACGCTTGCAAGGACCTTGGTATGCCGGGATGCGCGCTGACGGACCACGGCAATATGTTTGGCGCGTATACGTTCTATAAGGCAGCCAACGCGCGCAATTTGAAACCTATAATAGGTTGCGAGTTCTATACTTGCGACGATATGACAAATACCAACAGCGCGGAGCGTAATCACTTGGTCCTTATCGCAAAAAACAACGAGGGATACAAAAATCTTGTTAAGATGGATTCGCTTGCGTATATCGACGGATATTATTACAAGCCGAGAATTGACCTTGACTTACTCGAGAAGCACAGCGAAGGCGTGATATGCCTGTCTGCGTGTTTGTCAGGACGCATACCGAGATTGTTGTCGTCGGGAGATTACGAGGGCGCTAAAGCCTACGCTTTGAGACTCAAGAAGATGTTTGCCGAAGGAGATTTTTATATCGAACTCCAAGACCACGGTTTGCCCGAGCAGAGAGCTATTCGCAACGATTTGGTACGACTTGCCGACGAGATAGGAGTCAAGCTCGTCGCTACCAACGACGTGCATTATATCAATAGAGAAGACTATATCGCGCAGGACATTCTCGTGCGTATCAACACAGGCAAGACTATCAACGACGCCACCGGCATGGAAATGGGCAACGACCAATTCTATCTCAAGAGCTACGAAGAGATGATGGAGATTTTCAAATGGTGTCCGGAGGCTGTAACAAATACGATAGAAGTCATGGAAAAGTGCAACGTGCGCATAGAGAAAGAAGACCTTTATCCGCCGTATAAACCCGATGACGGTTCTACTCCCGAAGAGTATTTGCGAAAACTTGCCTACGAGGGATTGGAACGCAGATATCATACCATTACCGACGAAATCAGAGAGAGAGCGGAGTACGAATTGGGCATTATTATCCGCACGGGATTTGCCGAGTATTATCTCATCGTGTGGGACTTTATCAACTATGCGCGTACGCAGGGAATACCGGTAGGTCCGGGACGAGGCAGCGGCGTCGGTTCTATCATAGCTTACGCAATAGGTATTACCAATCTTGATCCTCTCAAGTATCAGTTATTCTTCGAGCGCTTTCTCAATCCTGAAAGAGTATCCGCGCCAGACTTCGATATAGACTTCTGTATGGACAGACGCGGAGAAGTCATTGAATACGTCATAAAGAAATACGGTAAAGAAAAGGTATGTCAGATTTTGGCGCTGGGTACTATGAAAGCCAAGGGCGCAATTAAGGACGTCGCGAGAGTTTACAACGTGCCGCTCGATATCGTCAATTCGACGACCAAACTCATTCCCAACGCGCCGGGCGTAACGCTTGACAAGGTTTTGGGAAGAGACCCAAGCACCAAGGAAGACGACCTCAAACTCCGCAATCCCGAAGTAATCGAGATTTACGAGAACAATCCCGAAATGCATAGAGTTATAGACATGGCTCTCAAGATAGAGGGTTTGCCGCGGAACTGTTCCAAGCACGCGGCGGGCGTAGTAATATGCAAAGAAGTCATCAGCGACCACGTGCCTTTGCAGCGCAACGGCCCCGATATAACGACGCAGTTCCAAAAAGAAGAAGTCGAGGAGTTGGGTATGCTCAAGATGGACTTCTTGGGCTTGACGACTTTGACGGATATTGACAAGGCGCTCAAATACGTCAAAAAGAATCACGGAGTAGATATTGATTTTGAAGTGTTGGGCTACGACGATCCAGAGGTATACAAACTAATCGGCACGGGCGAAACCGAAGCGGTGTTCCAACTTGAAAGCGCGGGCATGAAAGGCTTTTTGAAGAGCTATCAGCCAAAGAACCTTGAAGAAGTTATCGCAGGTATCTCGCTGTACCGTCCCGGTCCAATGAGCTGTATTCCCGATTATCTCAACGCGAGAGCCAACAGAGATTTGATTAAATACGACGCTCCGCAACTCGAGAGCATTCTCGACGTAACGTTTGGATTTTTCGTATATCAAGAGCAGGTTATGCAAGCTGTGCAAGCGTGCGCTGGATATACTTTAGGCAGAGCGGACAACTTGCGCCGCGCCATGGGCAAAAAGAAAGTCGACGTAATGAACGCCGAAAAGACTGTATTCGTCAACGGCTGCGCCGCAGTGCCCGAAGTCGTCAACGACCAAGGTATCGTCATCAAGAAAGCCGCTCCTGCGGTAGACGGCGCAATTAAGAGAGGTATATCAAAGGAAAACGCAGAAAAGATATTCGACGGCATGGCAGACTTTGCAAAATATGCGTTCAACAAGTCCCACGCCGCAGCGTACGCAACTTTGACTTACCAGACTGCGTATCTCAAACGTTATTATATGCTTGAACTTTTCGCCGCAGTAATCAACAACCGTATTACAAAGTCTGACGAAATCGCAAAGTATTTGGGATACGTCAAAAACTATGATAAAAAGATTTATCCGCCAGATATCAACAAGTCCGACGTAATCTTTACGGTGGAAAACAACGACGGATTGCGCTTTGGTCTTGGCGGTATTAAAAACGTCGGCGAAGCGGCAATGCAGGCGCTTGTCGAAGAGCGCAACGCAAACGGCGATTATAAGTCAATGAGCGAATTGTTGAGCAGACTTCCAGCGGGTACTATCAACAAGAAGATGATGGAATGTCTTATCAAGGCGGGAGCATTCGACTGCTTTGGTCATACGAGAGCGGCGTTGCTTGCAAGCTACGAGAGTATTATGCTAGTGAGTATGCACGATAAGAAAATGCAGTCCAACGGTCAAATGAGTTTGTTTGGTTTGCTTGAAGATGACGATTCTGCTCAAGAGGACAACGTACCGTATCTCAAAGAGTATGGGGACAAACAGCTTCTTGCGCTTGAGAAAGAAATGCTCAACGTCTACGTCAGCGGACATCCGCTTGACGAGTACAGAGAGGAGATAAAGAAATTTGACTTTAATATCTCCAAGATTGCCGACTTGCTTTCCAAAAACCTTGACGAAGACGAACTCGACGAGAGCGAAGAAGAACTTGTCAAACAGTACGAAAATAAGACTGTCACAATGGGTTGTATGATTTCCAATATCTCCAAGAAGACCACTAAGAGCGGCGGTATTATGGCTTATGCAACTATCGAAGATCTGTACGGCGAAATGGAAGGCGTATTCTTCCCAAAGACCTACGAAAAGAATAGGAGCTTGCTCGTCAATGATAATATCGTATTGATTAGAGGAGTTATCAAAGTCAACAACGGGCGAATGAATCTCAACGTTTTGGACGTCGAGCCGTGGCGCAGAGAAGGGGGAGAAAGCGATGTAACGCTTGCTCAAGCAGAGCAAAAACCCAGTCTTGCAAAACACAAAGTATTTATCAAGATTGACGACAGACAGCAGTTTAGACAGGTCATGGAGATTTTGGAAGTGTACCCCGGTCACGATACGGTAATTTTCAAGATGTTTGACTCAGTCAAGCCAATGCAGTACGACAAGGGAGTAAATCCCAAAGGTAATTTTGTCAATCAAATCAAAGCCATTGTCGGCGCAAATAATATCGTAATTAGAGATTTGTAAGTTGTGTTTGTCTCAAAGGTAGGCTAGGCAAATCTAAAATGCATCTTTTCAGCCAATACAGCCTTTGACTCACACCGACGTACAGCAAGTACGACGGCGCTCGTCAAAAACTATCTTGACAAAAAATTCGCTATTTTATTTTTTGCCTATCTCCCTTCTCGCCAAACGAGAGGGGATTTTTATTCTGGCGGTACTGCCAACAAAGCCAAAAAATTAAACGTCATTCTGAGCGCAGTCGAAGAATCTAATTTAATCTCATTTAGGCCATATAATTTATTGAATAAAAGAATTTTTGCAAAGAATTTCGTTTGCGTCTAAGTCCAGTATGGCGCAAATATTTGCAAACGTATCCAACGAAGGCATTTTGTCGCCTTTTATATAGTGGGATATGTTGGATTGACTAATGTTTAATCTTCTAGCAAGTTCAGATTGTGAAAGTTTGCTAAGTTTTATTTCTTCCGCTAATTTTTCATGTATTTGTTTAATATTTATCATATTTACCTCTTGAAAATAATTATATGTCTATTAGCGATAAAACGGTTGGTTTATCGCCAATGGGCATAGTATAATAACGTAAAATATATAAAACGATTAAACAAGGGTAAATTATGCAAGACAATATTCAAAAGCAAAAAGTAGAAACTGTAAAAGTAAAGAAAGAATTAGATTGGTACATAGTATTGGAGTATTTAGAAAGTATAAAAACTTTTTGTCCTTTATTTCAAGACGAGGAATTTTGCAAAATTTTTGAAGAGATGAGAGAATACGTAGAAGAAAAAATCGATGTGCCTAATGAGATTGTAGACAAGTACATAGTAGTGGAATACATAAAAAGCGGAGATTAGTAGCAGTTAGTTTTATTCCTTACAGTCCTCAACAATAAGAACGTCATAATCGAGCGACTCGACAAAGTCGTCTTGCTTGAATTTGGTGTTGTGGAAATTGACGAAGTTTTTGTAATGATGGTCGAGAAGTATGGGATTGGGCACGTCAAGCTCGTGACAAATCTCGCGTAGCCAAATTTCGTAGTTGGCTCTGCTCATTTTGAGAGGAGAGCGATATAGAATATCTTTTTGAATTTTGTCGTCGGTGACGAGTCTTGCCCAAATCTTCATACTTCTATATTACGATAAGGAGTTTGTGTTGTCAACTAATAGCAGACAGCAACTGATTTTACGTTTATTTGATAAAATTGTTGGACAAACAAAAGCCAAAACTATTGACAAATCGCCGTTTACTTGATTAAAATATACAAGACGCATTGTCGATAGGGAGGAGAACTTATGATTTCTGAAGCAGTCATAAAGCGTTTGCCACGCTACTACAGACATATCAAACAGCTTGCCGACAGCGGCGTAACGCGCGTTTCGTCCAACAAGATAGCAAGCGTACTCAATATCACTGCGTCGCAAGTAAGACAGGATCTTTGCAATTTCGGCGGTTTCGGTCAACAGGGCTACGGCTACGACGTAGTCAAACTCAAGAACGAACTCGCAGTCATCTTAGGTCTTGACAAAGAATACGATATGATTATCGTCGGCGCCGGTAATATCGGCAGAGCTTTGGCGGGCTACAAGGGCTTTAGAGACGACGGTTTTTTTGTCAAAGCGTTGTTTGATATAGACCCGCGCTGTTCGTCCATCAACGGCATCAAGGTGTATGAGATGGATTTTTTGGAAGCCTATCTCAAACAAAACAAAGTGGACATTGCAATCATTGCCACGCAAAAGGATTCGGCAAAGAGCGTAGCGGATGAATTAATAAAACACGGCGTAAAATCAATATGGAATTTTGCTCCCGTAGAACTTGAAGTTCCCAAGGGCGTAACTTTGGAAAATATCTCAATGAGCGAAAGCCTATACGTATTGAGTTTTCGCAGTAAAAACAATCAATAAGGAAATAAGCCGTCAGGCGAGGAGGATATATGGAAAAGAAATACTTCGTTACACAAGAAGGATATGACAATCTCAAAAAGAAATTGGACCACTTAATCAACGTGGACAGACAGGACGCAAGCGAAAGGATTAGAATTGCAAGAGGCTTTGGCGACTTGTCGGAAAATGCAGAGTACGATGCCGCAAAGGATTACCAAGCGCAAGTCGAGGCAGAAATTTTGACTATTCAAGCCCAACTCGACAATGCGGAAATTATCGAGACTACGGGAAAGCAAGATACTGTAATAGCAGGTTGCAAAGTCAAGATCTACGACTTCTCGGAAGACGAAGAATGCGAGTACACTATCGTAGGTACGACGGAAGCGTCTATCTTGGAAGGCAAGATTAGCAACGAATCTCCGCTTGCAATTGCAATCATGGGTAAGAAAGTAGGCGCAGAGGCTGTCGTAGAATTGGGCGACGATTCTTACAAAGTCAAAGTATTGGCAATCAACTAATACACACAACCGCATAGACGAGGGCGACCAATACGGTCGCCTTTTGAGTATATAAGGAAACAATATGTCAAGAAGTTTGTACGACAAAATCAAAGAATACAATACCGCCGTTAAGGCGAGATTTTGTATGCCCGCTCATAGCGGACAAGCTTATCTTGACGATTTATATTCTTCCGCGGTTTTCGATTGGACGGAAGTGCATGGGCTTGACAATCTTTTATACAGCGAAGACGTAATTGCAGATTGCGAAAAAAGACTTGCCCGCCGTTACGGATATGACGACGCGCTTATGCTGACCAGCGGCAGCACGTGCGGTATGCAAATCGCAATGGCGGTTGCAAAATCAAGACAAGGCGTTGCGCTTGCGATTGGAGATATGCACAAGTCTTTTTATTCTTCTGCGAGAATTATGGACGTAAAGTTGCGCTGTTGCAAGGACTTGAAAGAAGCCGACAGCGTATTGGCAAACGATAAAGTTGCGTGCGTATTCGTCACTTCTCCCAATTATTTTGGTAAGACTTTGCAATTGAAAGAAATTAAAGATTTTGCATTGAAAGCGGGAGC
Organism: uncultured Clostridia bacterium; assembly: GCA_947176265.1. Lineage (GTDB taxonomy): Bacteria > Bacillota > Clostridia > Christensenellales > UBA3700 > RACS-045. The sequence continues at coordinate 14,543 of CAMWQA010000033.1, forward strand.
GTTGCTTGTCGTCGACGAAGCGCATTCGGCGCATTTTCCATATTCGACGCAATTGCCCGACAATGCAAGCAAATACGCGGATATTGCGCTTGCGAGTATGCACAAGACTTTGCCGGTATACGGAGGCGGAGCAATACTTTTGACCAACGGAGAAGACACGTATCAACAGTGCAGAATTTTGCGGGCGGATATTCACACCACGTCGCCGAGTTATCTCGTAATGGCGAGTATGGATTTTGCCGACGACTATATGGCAGAGCGCGGCGAAGAGGAGTATGCAAAGGTCAAGCTTGCAATTGATAAATTCAAGATTAATTTAAAAGTTGGCAAGGTAGTCGACACAGACGATTTTACAAGGCTCGTAATCAAGATTGACGGCGTAGATTGCGCCCAAGTTTCCGATAGACTTGCAGAGCGCGGAATATTTGCCGAAATGGCTTACGGAGACTTACTGGTACTTATCGTCACTCCGTTTAATTACGATAAGTTGGATTTAATTGCAAAAGAGTTGGGAAGTATACCTCTTGAAAAATTAGAGAGCGATATCGACGTTGATTTTGGTATGCAAAACGTAGAAAGGCGCGGAGACGTGATATTGGTTGCGCCCGACGACGCTCTTGGCAAAGTGTGCGCAGTAGACATAGGTATCTATCCGCCGGGGGTACCGGTAATCAAAAAGGGCGACGTAATCAACCAAAAGGCAATAGAATTTTTAAAAAAATATTCAAGTCGGCTATTTGGACTTGCTAGCGGTATGTTGGCTGTGATAAAATAGATACTGTACGGAGATAATTATGAAAGGAAAGTTTATCACTTTTGAAGGCGGAGAGGGCGTAGGCAAGACCACTCAACTTGCAATGATTAGGAGCTATCTGGAGTCGCAGGGCGTAGACGCGGTCTTTTTGAGAGAGCCGGGCGGCAACGCAATATCCGAAAAGATTCGCGGTATAATTCTCGACGTTGACAACGTGGGTATGACGGGAATGTGCGAGGCAATGCTATACAGCGCGTCGCGCGCACAACTCGTCGAGGCTGTCATCAAGCCTGCTTTGCAAGAGGGTAAGCTTGTCGTATGCGATAGATTTATAGATTCGACGTACGCGTATCAAGGCGTTGCGAGAGGACTCGGCGCTGACAAAGTGGATATACTCAATCGCTTAGCGTGCGGGGATATTTTGCCCGACTTGACGGTATTTCTCGATCTTCCGCCGGCATTGGCATTTGCAAGAAAAGGCGGAGCTGACGCGTCCGACAGATTGGAACAAGAGGGCGACAACTTTCATCAGAATGTATACGAGGGATATTTGCAGGCAAGTCGATTGTATCCCGACCGCATTGTGAGAGTAGATTGCTCAAAAGACGCGATGAGCGTAAATAAGAGTATATTAGAATTATTGCGCCAAAGGGGTATTATATAATGTTGAGATACAGCGCGTTGCTCAAGGATACCAAAGCGTATAAGACTTTGCAAAGCGATATTAGCGCGGGACGGCTCAACCATTGTTATATGATAATGGGCGAGGACGAGTTGGTTGTCGACGGACTTATCGACTTGAGCTGCGAGGCTATATTGTGCAAAGACGGCGGTTGCGGAAAATGCGTGGTATGTCAGAAGATTGAAGATAAAAATCATGAAGATATTTTTGAACCTAAAAATCTCAAAGCCGACGGCATTAGAGAGTTTGTCGAAAAAGTATACGTCAAGAGCGAGGGTAATATCAAGATAATGATAATTCGCGAACTTGACAAAATAGATCCCAAAGTGCAGAACTTCTTGCTTAAAAGCTTAGAAGAGCCAATTGACGGAGTGGTATTTTTGTTGGGCGCGATAAGACAGTCGGCGGTGCTTGATACTATTAAGTCGCGAAGCAAAAAACTTAGTTTAGCGCCGTTCACGAAGAGGCAATTGACGGAGTTTTTCGACGACAATTATATCGGCAAGCCCAAGAGCCTTGTGGAAGAAGCCGTGGACTGTTGTCTCGGGTCTTTGGCAAGGTGCGAAGATCTAATCAACGACGAAGAATACTTTGGGGATATGAGCGAAGTCATATTCGTGCTCAAAGAACTCACGTCTACGAAAGTCAATCTCAAAATGCAAAAGAGACTTGACCTCAAGGACGGTAGGCTGGCAAGATATCTTGATATAATGCAACTTATATGCGGAGTTTTGCTCAAACGTAAAAGCGGAGTTCACGTCGAGGGGTTTGACAGAGTCAACGTCTTGCTCGACAGTTTTAATTTAGCTACTCTCGTCAACTTCAACGAATTGATAATGCAGGCCAAAGAGAAGATTGAGAGTTATTGCAAAGATGAAAATATACTCGATAATTTGTTTATAAAAATGATGGAGGTAAAATACCTATGCCGATGATAGTAGGCGTAAAGTTTGGGTCGACTTGCAAGCAGTATTATTTCGACCCGCTGAATATAGAATTTGCAGAAGGGGACGGCGTAATTGTCGAGACGGTACGCGGACTTGAGTACGCTCGCGTAACTCAACCCAATAAAGAAGTGCCCGACGAGGAGATCAAAGCTCCGCTCAAACCCGTGGTACGCAAGGCTACGCCCGAGGATGAGGAGAGAGTAAAAGAAAATCTTGAAAAGAAAGACGGCGCAATGAAGCTGTGCCAAAAGTTTATAGAAAAACATAATCTCAAAATGAAACTCGTCGACGCGGAATACACTTTTGACCGCTCAAAGATAATCTTCTCATTTACGGCGGACGGCAGAGTAGATTTCAGAGAACTCGTCAAGGATTTGGCAGGCAAAATGCACATGAGAATAGAACTTCGCCAAATCTACGAACGCGACGATATTAAACTCCGCGGCGCAATGGGTATGTGCGGACGAGAATGTTGCTGTATTTGCTCGGGTTGCGATTATGAGAAAGCGACTGTCAAAATGGCAAAAAATCAAAACCTTTCGCTCAATCCCACCAAAGTTAGCGGTATGTGCGGAAAACTTATGTGCTGCCTTAGATACGAGAATGAGTTTTACGTCGAGGCAAATAAGCGTATGCCTAAGATAGGCTCGACCGTCAAAGTTGAAGAGGGGCAGGGTAGAGTCGACGAAGTGGATTTACTCCGCGAAAGAATCAAAGTCACGATAGAGCGCGACGGCGGCGGAGAGCAAAAGTATTATAAAATAGGCGAGTTTGAAGTGGTATTCTCTCCCAAGTTCGGCGCGAAGCAGACGTACGCCCAAGCA
>CAMWQA010000034.1 GCA_947176265.1 uncultured Clostridia bacterium
GTCTAGACGATTTTCAAATCGAACTTGGCAACGTAGGATTTTTCAAAGGTTTGCTTGACGCTTACAAAGTGCAAGACGACGACAGAGATATACTCGTCAACTGTATCGAATCCAAAAACGGTATCAAACTTTATTCGCTATCGGGCGAGATGGATAAAAAGATGCTTGACACTTTGGCAAGACTTCCTATGCTTTTCGGCGGAGAAGAGATACTTCAAGAGGCGCAAGCAATGTGTCTCAACGCTCAAATGCAAGAGGCTGTGGACAACCTCAAAGCCGTATATGCAGGTATCAAGAGCATGGGGTACGAAAAGTACGTTACTTTCGATATGAGCAGCGTAGGAAAGATGAAGTATTATTCGGGTATGGTTATGCGCGGTATAATCAAGAACTTGGGCAGACCTATACTTTCGGGCGGACGTTACGACAAACTTTGCGACGCATTCGGCAAGAATATCCCTGCAGTAGGATTTGCAATCGCGATAGGCTATCTCACGAGAGCGCTTGACAATCAGCAGTCCCTTTTCAAAGCGCCCGAAGTGCAAGTAGTTGTAGGCTATGTTCCTTCAAAAATGAGCCTTGCGGAGAGCAAAGTCAACGAACTTTTGAGCAAAGGCATAAATGCGAAATGCACTTTTGCTACTACCAAAGAAGACCTTGCGAAGGTCAAAGATATGCTCAAAGCAAAGAGAGGTATTTTCCTCGGAGACAAAGAGGAGGAAGTGTGATATGCAAGACAAAGTTACTTTTGCGTTGGCAAAGGGCAGACTTGCCGAAAAGAGCGTAGATATATTAGAGCAATGCGGCATTGATTGCCGTCGCATATTAGAGCCTTCGCGCAAACTCGTCATGAGCGACGCAAGCGGAAAATTCGAGTTTATATTCGTCAAACCCAGCGACGTACCCATTTACGTAGAGCACGGCGTAGCCGACGTAGGCGTCGTGGGCAAAGATACGCTTATGGAAGAAGATCGCGACGTGTACGAACTCATCGACTTGGGATTTGCCAAGTGCAGACTTTGTTTGGCAGGCTACAAGGACTTTGATATGTCCAAATCTCGCAACTTAATCAAAGTAGCTACCAAGTACGTCAATATCGCCAAGGACTTTTTTGACGGCAGAGGTCAGAACGTGGAAATCATACCGCTTCACGGCTCGATAGAGCTTGGTCCAATCGTAGGACTTAGCGACATAATTCTCGACATAGTGGAGAGCGGCAAGACGTTGCAGGAAAACAACCTTTGCGCACTTGAAGAGATAGTCAATTGTTCGGCAAGACTTATCATCAACAAAGTTTCTCTCAAGACAAAGGCTGACGTAATCAAACCGCTTGTCAAAAAGATTAGCGATATTATCAACAATAAGGAAAACTAACGAGGTAATATATGGCAGTACCAATACTTAGATACGGCAAAGACGATATGAGCAGAGTTTTTTCGAGAACTCAGCTTGACAACAGCGAATATATAGCTGTCGTCGATTCTATCATTGCCGATGTGAGAGCAAGGGGAGACGAGGCGCTCTTTGAATACGCTTTCAAATTTGACAAACAAGAGATAAATGCCGATAGTATTCTCGTCAGCCAAAAGGAGATTGACGAGGCGTACGCAGCGGTAGACAAAAGTCTCATCGAGAGCATACGCAAGGCAAAGGCAAGTATTCTTGCATATCACTCTCGCCAAAGAGATAAATTCAGGGGCGAATTTTTCAAATCGGGAACGTATGGCAAGAGTACGCTCGGTTGGATATACAGACCGCTTTCGAGAGTTGGCTTGTATGTACCGGGAGGTAAAGCAAGTTATCCGTCCACGGTGCTTATGACTGCATTGCCTGCAAAGGCGGCAGGCGTGGGCGAGATTATAGTAACTACGCCAAATATAAATAATCCTGCGATACTCGTAGCTTGCAAGGAGTGCGGCATAGACAAGATATACAAAGTAGGCGGAGCGCAAGCAGTCGCAGCAATGGCGTACGGCACGCAGAGCATACCGAGAGTCGATCTCATTGCAGGTCCGGGCAACGTATTCGTCACTCTTGCCAAAAAGCAAGTCTTTGGACACGTCGCAATAGATATGATTGCAGGACCTAGCGAAATACTCGTCATTGCGGACGAAACGGCAAATCCCACTTTGCTTGCAGGCGATTTGCTTTCGCAGGCAGAGCACGACGAACTTGCGGCAAGCATACTCGTCACGACAAGCGAGAAGATAGCAAAACAAGTTGACGAAGAACTTGCAAGACAGACGGCGCTTTTGTCGCGCAAAGACATAATAGAGAAGTCGCTGTCAAACAATGGCGCAATCATACTCGCAAAGGATATGGACGAAGCAATAGCCATTGCCGACAAAGTTGCCCCCGAGCACTTAGAGGTATGCGCAAAGGACGCTGATAAAATAGCATTGAAGTTGTCCAACGCAGGCGCGATATTCGTAGGCAACTATTCGCCAGAGCCTTTGGGAGATTATTTTGCAGGACCGTCGCACGTGTTGCCCACCAGCGGAAGCGCAAGATATTCTTCTGTGCTTTCGGTAGATACTTTTATGAAGAAGATAAGCTACATAGAGTACGACAAAGACGACCTTTTGAGCATAGGCGACGACGTAATCGCATTGGCGCAGTCCGAGGGATTTACGGCGCACGCAAATACGATAATGATTAGAAAAAATAAGTAATTTGATTGCGGCGACCTAGCCGTAGCGGAGGATATATGAGAAAATCGCAAATAGAGAGAAATACCAAAGAGACGCAAATTGCGCTTTCGCTCAATCTTGACGGAAAGGGCAAGTACGATATTGACACCGGCATTGGCTTTTTTGACCACATGATGACGTTGTTTGCATGTCATTCGGGTTTTGATTTTTCAGTAAAGTGTCACGGCGACGTGCGCGTAGACGGACATCATTCGGTTGAGGATATAGGTATCGTGCTCGGCAAGGCAATAGCAGAGGCTGTGGGCGACAAGGTGGGTATCAAGAGATACGCAAGCGTTACCATACCAATGGACGAGAGTTTGGCTACCGTCACGATAGACGTAAGCGGACGTCAGTTTTTGGTATTCAACGTCGAGGGGATGACAGGCAAAGTAGGCGACTTTGACGTAGAGCTCGTCGAAGAGTTTTTCCGCGCCGTTGCCAACTGCGCAGGTTTGACGTTGCATATCAATTTGCACTACGGCAGCAACTTGCATCACAAGATAGAGGCTATCTTCAAAGCATTTGCAAGAGCGCTCAAAGAAGCGACTACTATTGTTAGCGACAAGATTCCGTCTTCAAAGGGTATGCTCGAATGATAGCAATTATCGACTACGGCATGGGCAATCTCAGAAGTGTGCAAAAGGCTTTTGAGTACATAAGTCAGTCGGCAAAGATTACCGACAGGGCAATCGATCTTGTTGACGCAAGTCATATCGTTTTGCCGGGTGTAGGCGCGTTTAAGGACGCAATGGCGGCGCTCAATCAAAGCGGTATTGTAGCTACGCTCAAAAAGGAGATTGCAAAGGGCAAACCTTTTTTGGGAATTTGCCTAGGTATGCAAATGCTCTTTGACAAGAGCTACGAAGACGGCGAGTATGAGGGATTGGGACTTATCAAAGGCGAAGTGGTCAGATTTGATACGCAGCTCAAAGTGCCGCATATAGGCTGGAACGAGTTGCATCTTCAAAAGCGCACTCGACTTTTTGACGGCGTAGACGATATGAATTTTTATTTCGTACACAGCTATCACGCAAGCGGGTGTAACATAGAAGACGTAGAGACGACTTGCATTTACGATTATGAATTCGTATCTTCCGTCAACAAAGACAATATATGGGGCGCGCAGTTCCATCCCGAAAAGAGCGGAGATACGGGACTAAAACTGTTATCTAATTTTGCAAAGATAAAGTAGTTCGACTCCAAGAGAGGCTAGCCAAATCTAAAATGCGCCTTAACTAAAATAGGCAAATCGCAAGATTTGAACATTTTAATATAACTGCCACGTAGTGGCAATATCACTATTGCGCAGCAATAATATCACTTTTGCCGACAGGCAAAAATATAACTTATCCGCAACGCGGATAATATCGGAGAGCAAATGATACTATTTCCAGCGGTTGACGTATTGGACAACAGAGCCGTGAGATTGTTGTACGGCAAGAGAGAAGACGTGACGGTATACGGCACGCCTGTCGACATGGCTTTGAAGTGGCAGGATATGGGCGCAGAATATCTTCATATCGTCGACCTTAACGGCGCGTTTGACGATTCGCTTGTCAACAAAGATACGCTAATTGAGCTTATCAAGAAGGTCTCTATTCCCGTGCAGATAGGCGGCGGCATAAAGAACTTTGACAAAATCAAGTTTTATCTCGAAGAAGTGGGCGCAAGCAGAGTTATCGTGGGTACGGCTTGCGTGACAAATCCCGACTTGATGGACAAGGCTTGCGCAAAGTACGGCAACAAGATAGCGTGCGGTATCGACGCAAAAGACGGATTGGTTGCTATCAAAGGATGGGTAGAGAAGAGCAATCTAACGCCGCTTGAATTGGCATTGGATATGAAGGCAAGAGGCGCTGACACCGTGATATATACTGACATAAACAGAGACGGCGCATTGTGCGGAGTCAACGTAGAGGCTACGCAAAAGCTGTCGGAGCAAAGCGGTATGAATATAATTGCCAGCGGCGGTATGGCTACTTTGGACGACGTAAAGGCTGTCAAGGAAAGAAATATATACGGAGCAATTCTCGGAAGAAGTATATACACAGGCGCAATAGATTTAAAGCAAGCGCTAGATATAGCAAAAATATAAGAGGCTATGATTAATTGAGTATGAGTTAGATTGCCACACGAAGTTAATTATAGGCTCGGGAGTATAAGTTGTTAAATAAAAGAATAATTCCTTGCCTTGATATCAACAAAGGCAGAGTTGTCAAGGGAGTGAATTTCGTCAACTTAATAGACGCGGGCGATCCCGTGGAAGTAGCAAAGGCGTACAACGCAATGCGCGCAGACGAGATTGTCTTTTTGGATATCACGGCTACGCACGAGGGCAGAGATACGCTATACGACGTCATTGCAAGGGCGGCGGAGCAAGTCTTTATCCCGTTGACGGTAGGCGGCGGCATATCCACCGTGGAGCATTTTCGCGCGTTGCTCAATCTTGGCGCAGACAAGATAAGTATTAATTCATCTGCCGTACGCAATCCCAATCTTATTACCGACGCGGCGCTTAAATTCGGCAGACAATGCGTAGTGGTGGCAATAGACGCAAAGCGCAACGACAAAGGCTCTTTTGACGTATATCTCAACGGCGGCAGAATCAACACTGGCATTGACGCAATCGAGTGGGCAATTGAGGCGGAGAAGAAAGGCGCTGGCGAGATACTTTTGACGTCAATGGACGGCGACGGAACAAAAGCCGGGTATGACCTTGACTTGACGAGTCGAGTTTGCTCGGCTGTCAATATCCCTGTAATAGCAAGCGGCGGCGCAGGAGCTATGAGCCACTTTAAAGACGTGCTTGACGACAGCGTAGGCGCAGACGCAGCGCTCGCAGCGTCGCTTTTCCATTTCAAAGAATTGGAAATCAAGACGTTAAAAGAATATCTAAAAGACAACGGTATATCGGTAAGAATGTAAAGTTAATGTTTGTCATTTTGACCAACATAATGTCATTTCGAGCGAAGTCGAGAAATCTCTACCGATTAAAAAATAAATGGAGAACAGTATGGAAAAAATCAACTTTAAATTCAACAGCGACGGACTTATATGCGCTATTGCGCAAGACGTATACACGGGTGAAGTGCTTATGCAAGCGTATATGAACCAAGAGGCGATAGACAAGACTATGGAAAGCGGCTACGCTCATTATTACAGCCGTTCGAGGAAGTGCCTTTGGAAAAAGGGCGAGACGTCTGGACATCTTCAAAAGGTCAAGAAGGTGTTGTACGACTGCGATTGCGACTGTTTGCTTTTGCTTATAGAGCAGATAGGAGCGGCTTGTCACACTGGCAACAGAAGTTGTTTTTATCGCACGCTCAAAGAGTTTGAATTCGTACCCGATTACAAAGTTGTATTCGAGGACGTTGAGACGATCAGACAGCGCAAAGCAAATCCCGTCGAGGGTTCGTATACCAACTATCTTTTTGACAAGGGCGTAGAGAAGATTTGTAAAAAGGTAGGCGAAGAGGCTACGGAGACGGTAATTGCCGCAGTCGCAGGTAAGAAAACCGAATTGATTGGAGAGCTCTCCGACTTGCTTTATCATTCGTTGGTACTTGCCGAAGCTTGCGGTATCACCGTGCAAGACGTTTTCCAAGAGGTAATGGCGCGCAAGGGCAAAGCGCCCAATCCCAAGTATGGCGAAGACAAAATTCAATCCAATACCGACAAGATTATGTCCGACTCAAAGAGAGGCTAGACAAATCTAAAATGTGTCTTTTCTGCCAATATAGCTCTTGACTCACTTCGACGTACGGCAAGTACGACGGCGCTCGTCAAAAACTATCTTGATAAAAAATCACTATTTTATCTATTGTCAATCTCTCTTATCGTCGAACGACTAGGGAATTACACTATGAGCAATGATATAAAAACATATTGCAATAACTAAAAATATGTGTTAGAATATATAGAAATTATAAATACGTAAACAAAGGAGCATATTATGGGAAAGAGAACTTTATTATCATTCAGTCCGCAAATCAAAGTTTTGGACGCAACTATCAGAGACGGAGGACTAGTCAACAGTTTTTATTTTGACGACGAGTTTATCAAAAAGTTGTATCAAATGAACGTTCAAGCGGGAATAGATTATATGGAGTTCGGTTATAAGGCTTCGAGCGATATTTTCGACAAGAGCAAGTTTGGCAAGTGGAAGTTCTGCGATGAGAAAGACATAAGAGATATCGTCGGCAACAATGACACCGACCTCAAGATTTCCGTCATGGCAGACGTTGGTAGAACTAATATTGACAGAGACATTATCCCCAAGAATGAAAGCGTAATAGATATGGTGAGAGTAGCAAGCTATATCAACACGATACCGGCCGCTATCGAGATGGTAGAGAACTGCGCAAAGAAAGGCTATGAGACCACAGTTAATATCATGGCAATATCTCACGCCAACGAGAGCGATTTGCACGAAGCGTTGGAACTCATAGGTAATTCGCCTGTCGACGGCATATATCTTGTAGACAGTTACGGTTCGCTCTATCCCGAGCAGATAAGAAAACTTGCGGACAAGTATCTTGAAATGGGAGCAAAGTACAATAAGTTCGTGGGTATTCACGCGCACAACAATCAACAACTTGCATTTGCCAACACTATTGAATCGGTAGCTTGCGGAGTCAACTATCTTGACGCAACGGTCAGCTCTCTCGGCAGAGGCGCAGGCAACTGCCCACTCGAACTGTTGATAGGATTTTTGAAGAATCCTAAGTACAAGTTGCATCCAATTCTCAAATTCATTGAAGAAGAGATACTCAAACTCAAAAAGAACGGAGTAGTATGGGGATACGATATACCTTACCTCATCACGGGCGTACTCGACAGACACCCATCGGGAGCGATTGAGTGTATTAAGAATAATCGCACCGACTATGCAGAAATTTATCTGGAACTTATGGGGTTGGAATAACCGACTTTGTGTAGCGCCGTTCTTTTTGTCCTAAGGACTAGGACGCCCTCGGGGTCACGTACGGCAAGTACGCTCACCGCTCGGTTGCTAGTGCACGGACAAAAATAACAGCACTCTCCAAAGTCGCCTGAAAGGCTGTTTGGAAGATTAGTAAATAATTATCCGCACTCGCCCGAGACTTTTCTCAAAAAGTTGATGCCATTTCGACCGTAGCGGAGAAATCCAATTCGTTTTTGTCATTCTGAGCGGAGCATAGCGAAGTCGAAGAATCTAATGTGATGTCATTCTGAGCGTAGTCGAAGAATCTCTCCGACTAAATAAGAGATGTCATTTCGACCTAAGTGCGAAATTTCAATCCATAACCGTCGCGTAGCGACGATATAACCTGCCGATAGGCAGATATAACTCCAACGCAGTTGGAATATAACTGCTTGCACGGCAAGCAATATAACTGTCGCATAGCGATAATATAACTTATTTGCATTGTAGATAGACAATGCAAATAACAAACGCTTGACAATACGTTTAAAATATTATAATATAAATTATTGAATAGCGTACACAATGGAGTAATTATGAAGTTAAACGGTTCACAAATCTTAATTGAGTCATTATTGGAGCAGGGAGTCGATACCATTTTCGGTTATCCGGGCGGTTCTGTCCTCAATATTTACGACGCTTTATATGCGTATCAGGACAAGCTCAAACACGTATTGACGGCTCACGAGCAAGGCGCTTCGCACGCAGCCGACGGCTATGCTAGAGCGACCGGCAAAGTGGGAGTAGTTCTTGCCACGTCCGGACCGGGAGCAACCAACCTCATTACCGGTATTGCCACGGCTTATATGGACAGCGTACCGATGATTGCCATAACGGGCAACGTAGGCACTTCGCTCATAGGACTTGACTCTTTCCAAGAAGTGTATATCGCAGGCATAACGATGCCCATTACCAAGCATAACTTCGTAGTACGCAGAGTAGAAGAGCTTCACGACGTTATGAGAGAAGCTTTCAGAATTGCTCAAAGCGGAAGACCGGGTCCCGTACTCGTAGATATTCCAAAAGACGTAACTGCTAACAAATGTGAATTTACGCCAATGCCTAAGGTTGAGCCCGACGAGTACGTCAAGGCAGACGAGGGCGTAATCAAAGAAGCAGCAAAACTCATTAACAATGCGCAAAGACCGGCAATACTGTTCGGTGGTGGCGTACTCATATCGCAAGGGGAAAAAGAACTTCTCAAACTTATGCAAAAGGCGCAAATCCCTGCTACGCACACGCTTATGGCGGCAGGAGTACTGGGATGGGGCGAAAGACTCAATCTTGGACTTATAGGTATGCACGGCTCTATGTCGGCAGGCAAGACAATTGCCGAGAGCGACCTGGTTATTGCAATCGGCACAAGATTTTCAGACAGAGTTGCCACGGCAAAAGAGAAGTTTATCCGTGAGGCAAAGGTTATACATATAGATATTGACGCAGCAGAGATAAACAAAAACGTTGCAAGCGACCTTAGCGTAATAGGCGACGTAAAAGAAGTTTTGACTGCTTTGTTGCCGCATATCAAAAAGGCAAACCACGACGAGTGGCTTGCTCAAATCGACGAGTGGAGAAATTGCGATTACAAGCCTAAGGACAAAGCCGGCGTGTTGAGACCGCATCAAATTATACAGGCAATCTCCGACGAGATAGGCGAAGACGGAATTATCGTTACCGACGTAGGTCAGCACCAAATGTGGGCTGCTCAATATTCAAAGCGCACCAAGTGCAGGAGTTTCCTCACTTCGGGCGGACTTGGCACGATGGGTTACGGCTACGGCGCATCAATCGGCGCGCAGACTGCTTTCCCCAAAAGAAAGGTTGCGCACATCACGGGCGACGGTTCTTTCCACATGAACCTCAACGAGCTTTGCACCAGCGTAAGTTTTGGGTTGCCAATCGTCAGCGTTGTCATCAACAACAACGTTCTCGGTATGGTTCGTCAATGGCAGACGCAGTTCTACGGCAAGAGATATTCGCAGACCACGCTAGAGCGCGCTACCGATTACGTCAAACTTGCAGAGGCTTTTGGCGCAAAGGGATACAGAGCGACTACGCTTGACGAATTGAAAGTAGCTTTGAGCGACGCGTACAAGTCGGGGAGTCCGTGCGTAATCGAGGCAATCATTGACAGAGACGAAAAGGTTTTGCCGATGATACCTGGCGGAAAATGTATAGACGATATAATAATGTAATCAATGTTTAGCAAATACTAAGCACGAAATATAATTTCATATTTTTGGAGGATACAAAAATGATTAAGAAGTATTATGATACTGATTGCGATTTGAAGCTTTTGGACGGCAAGACCGTAGCAGTTATCGGATTTGGCTCACAAGGCCACGCGCATGCAATGAACCTCAACGAGAGCGGCGTAAACGTTGTCGTAGGTTTGAGAGAAGGCTCGAGACACGCTGAGAAGGCTCGCAACGCAGGACTTAAGGTTATGTCAGTAAAAGACGCTGCAAAGGCAGGCGATTTGGTAATGATGCTCGTTCCGGACGAGACTTGCGCAGATATATACGAGGCAGAAGTAAAGCCGTTTATGACCCCGGGCAAGGTATTGATGTTTGCTCACGGTCTCAACATTCACTTTAAGCTTATCAAACCGTCTGATGATATCGATGTAATCATGGTTGCTCCAAAGGGACCGGGTCACACCGTTAGAAGCCAATACGTAGAGGGTAAGGGCGTTCCTTCTCTTATCGCAGTATATCAAGACGCTTCGGGCAAGGCAAAGGATTACGCTTTGGCATACGCAAGCGGTATCGGCGCAGGTAGAGCAGGAATCTTGGAGACGACCTTCAGAGAGGAGACCGAGACGGATTTGTTCGGCGAGCAAGCAGTTCTTTGCGGCGGCGTAACGGAATTGATGAAAGCAGGTTTCGACACGTTGGTTGAGGCAGGTTACGCTCCCGAGATGGCATACTTTGAGTGTATTCACGAAATGAAGCTTATCGTTGACCTTATCAACTCCGGCGGATTTGCAAAGATGAGATATTCTATCTCCAACACGGCTGAGTACGGCGACTACCGCACAGGTAAGAGACTTATCACCGAAGAGACGAGAAAAGAGATGAAGCAAGTTTTGCGTGAAATCCAAGACGGTACGTTCTGCTCCGAGTGGATGACGGAGAACAAGAGCGGCAAGTGCGCTCACTTCCTTGCAACTCGTCAATTGGAGTCCGAACACCCACTTGAGAAAGTAGGTAAAGAGCTCCGTACGATGATGAGCTGGTTGAAAAAATAATTTGTTCGGCTCAAAGATAGGCTAGGCAAATCTAAAATGCGTCTTTTACGCCAATACAGCCTTTGGCTCAAGTCGACGTACATAAAGTACGACGGCTTTCGTCAAAAACTATCTTGACAAAAAATCCGCAATTTTATCTATTGCCTATCTCTCTTCTCGCCGAACGAGAGAAAAGCGAGTAGAGATAGTAGAGAAAAACAAAATATACAATTTTGGTCAATAAGTCGTTTATTTAATAAATGACTTATTTGACTAACTTAATATTGATATATTATACGCGCGTAATATAATATCAATATAAAAAATAGTAAACTTAAAAATAAAATAAATAGCAGTCGGGAAATATAAATTGTAAGCATCAACTTGTTGATGTGCAAAGCAGTTTAAGCGAGAGAAAGTTGATGCAAGGCAAGGCGAAGCGACGAAGGCATAGCAGAGTTCTGTCGAGGAGATTCAACGAAGCATTGCGCAACTTGCGCCACTTAAACCTTGCAAATTATATTTTTCGACTGCGGAGGGACTATGAGAAGTGATTTTCTGAAAAAGGGAGTAGAGACAGCTCCGCAAAGATCGTTGCTATATGCGTGCGGTTACACCAAAGAAGAATTGGAACGTCCTCTTATCGGCGTGGTATCTGCGCACAGCGACATTGTTCCAGGACATATCAATCTTGACAAGATTACCGAAGCGGTAAAGGCAGGCGTAAGACTTGCCGGCGGTACGCCGATTATGGTACCGTCAATCGGTGTATGCGACGGCATAGCAATGGGACATATCGGCATGAAGTATTCTTTGGCGTCGAGAGAACTCATTGCAGACAGCGTCGAGACTATGACGATGGCGCATTGTTTTGACGGTCTCGTGCTTATTCCCAACTGCGACAAGATAGTCCCCGGTATGGTTATGGCTGCGGTGAGAATGAACATTCCGGCAGTAGTAGTCAGCGGAGGTCCAATGCTTGCAGGCTCGGTATGCGGTCAGGAGACTTCGCTCTCAAAGATGTTTGAAGCAGTCGGCGCAAGAAAGGCTAATATGATTGACGATAAAGAACTCCTTGAGTATGAAGAGAATTGCTGTCCGTCTTGCGGATCTTGCTCGGGTATGTATACCGCCAATTCCATGAACTGTCTTTGCGAGGCAATAGGTATTGCTTTGCCGGGCAACGGCACGATACCTGCGGTAATGAGCGGAAGAATTGCATTGGCAAAACACGCAGGTATGGCAATTATGGATTTAGTTAAGAGAGACGTCAAGGCAAGAGATATCATCAACGAGAAATCTATCCGCAACGCGCTTGCTTGCGATATGGCGCTTGGCTGTTCAAGCAACAGCGTATTGCACTTGCTTGCAATCTCCAACGAAGCAGGATTCCCGCTTGATCTTAAGACCATCAACGAAATAAGCGCTCGCACGCCAAACCTTTGCCACCTTGCTCCCGCAGGACCTACGCACATGCAAGATCTCAACGCAGCGGGCGGAGTGCAAGCCGTGCTTTCCGAGCTTGCTAAGAAAAATCTTATTGACACTTCTGCAATTACTGCGACGGGCAAGACAGTCAAAGAGAATATCAAGAATGCAAGCGTCAAGGACTACAATACGATCAAGTCAATCGACGAGCCGTATTCGCAGACAGGCGGTATCGCAATACTTTGGGGCAATATTGCCAAGAACGGTTGCGTAGTTAAGCGCAGCGCGGTTGCTCCCGAAATGCTCGTTCACTCCGGACCGGCAAGAGTATTTGATTGCGAAGACGATGCAATTGCATCAATCTACGGCGGCAAAATCAAGCCGGGAGACGTAGTAGTCATAAGATACGAAGGACCAAAGGGCGGACCGGGTATGAGAGAAATGCTCAATCCTACGTCTGCTTTGGCGGGTATGAAACTTGACAAGAGCGTTGCTCTTATCACTGACGGAAGATTCTCGGGCGCATCAAGAGGCGCGTCTATTGGACACGTTGCTCCCGAAGCCGCAGAGGGTGGAGAGATTGCGTTGATTAAGGAAGGCGATATCATTGATATTGATATTCCTAACAACTCCGTCAACGTACGCGTAGACGACAAGACGTTGCAAGAAAGAAGAAGCAAACTCATCGAGAGAGAACCGAATATCAAGACGGGCTGGCTTGCAAGATACGCAAGACTCGTATCAAGCTCAGACAAAGGCGCAGTGCTTAAATAATGTTTGACTCAAAGATAGGCTAGTCAAGACTAAAATGCGTTTTTTCCGCCAATCTAGCCTTTGGCTCAAGTCGACGTACATAACGACGGCTTTCGTCAAAAGCTATCTTGACAAAAAATCCGTTATTTTATTCCTTGCCTATCTCTCTTCTCGTCAAACGCTCCTAATAAAATTTGTCATTTCGACCAAAGCGAAGCGACGTGGAGAAATCTAAATCCGATTAAAAAAATAAAAGGAATATTATAGAATGTTGACTTTAGACAAAGTATATCATGCCGGACAGGTATTGAAAGAAGCTATACGCGAGACTGATATAATCTACGCTCCAAAAATCAAGCCGGGCGCAGAAGTATATCTCAAGACGGAAAACCTGCAAGTTACGGGATCTTTTAAGGTACGCGGCGCGTATTATAAAATTTCTCAACTTAGCGAAGAAGAAAAGAGCAAGGGCGTTATTGCTTGCTCGGCGGGCAACCACGCTCAAGGCGTAGCCTTAGCCGCAAAGAAGAACGGTATCAAATCGTTGATATGTCTTCCCGACGGCGCGCCGATTTCCAAAGTAAATGCAACGAGAAGTTACGGCGCGGATATATGCCTAGTCAAGGGCGTATACGACGACGCGTACAATATGGCGCTCAAACTCAAGGAAGAGAAAGGATATACCTTTATTCATCCGTTCAACGACGAAGACGTAATTGCAGGACAAGGCACTATCGGTCTTGAGATACTCAATCAAGTAACCGACCTTGACGCAATTGTCGTACCCGTAGGCGGCGGCGGACTTATTGCAGGACTTGCATTTGCCGCAAAGTCGCTCAAGCCGTCAATCAAGATTTACGGAGTACAGGCGACGGGAGCTCCGAGCATGGAAAAATCTTTCCACGAGCATAAGATAATCAAACTCGACAGCGTACATACGATAGCAGACGGAATTGCCGTCAAAGAACCCGGCAATCTCACTTACGAGCTTATTTCCAAATACGTTGACGACATTGTTACCGTAACCGACGACGAAATATCGGCAGCAATACTTGCGCTTATCGAACAGCACAAGATGGTAGCCGAGGGCGCGGGCGCAGTATCCGTAGCCGCAACTATGTTTGGAAAGATACCGACTGACGGCAAGAAGATATGCTGTCTAGTATCTGGAGGTAATATTGACGTAACGATACTTTCGAGAGTAATCAGAAGAGGACTTGTAATGAGCGGACGTAACTATATCGTTACGTTAGAGCTTGTCGACAAGCCGGGACAGCTTACCGACGTATCCAAGATTATATCCGACCTTGGCGGCAACGTAATCTCAATCCACCACGAGCGTTCCAACGAGGGCAGCGACGTCAACGGTTGTTTCTTGCATATCCAAATTGAAACCAAGAATTTTGACCACATACACAGCATAGAAAGCGAACTTAGAAAAGCAGGCTTTAAAATAGTATAAGGAGAATAATTATGAAAGTAGTCAGCACGACAAATGCGCCGTCCGCAATCGGACCTTATTCGCAGGCAATGATTAGCGGGGGTATGGTATACACTTCGGGACAGATAGCAATCAATCCCGCAAACGGCAATATCGAAGCAACCACGATAGAAAAGCAGACTCACCAAGTTTGCAAGAACGTCAAGGCAGTATTAGAGGCAAGCGGTTCTTCGCTTGACAAGGTTGTCAAGACGGTATGCTTTTTGGCAGATATGGCAGACTTCGCCACCTTCAACGGCATATACGCTCAGTATTTCACTTCCAAGCCGGCAAGATCTTGCGTAGCAGTCAAGACGTTGCCCAAGAACGTTCTTGTTGAGATAGATACTATAGCAGAGGTGTAACCCGCTCACCGTCATTCTGAGCGAAGTCGAAGAATCTCTGAATAAATAAACAAATTAAAAGCAAAATGCAACGCTATTTAACGAGCGTTGCATTTTTATTCAATAAATTTTCTATTTTTTAAAAATTTTTCACTTTTCCAAAAAAAGTATACTTTTACTGACTGCTCCCGAAAAAGCATATTTTTACGATTACATTATACTTTACGCGTCAAAAAAACGCAATATATTTGGGTCAGTAAAAGTATACCTTTTTTGTAATTTAGCAGGTTCAAAGACAGTAAATCAAAGTTTGTAATAAATAAAAAATATACAAATTTTGGATTTAGAAGTACCTGTCATATAGAAAATTCTATAGTTACAGCGTTGATAAGTATAGGAAAGGTATACTTTACATTGAGAAATAATCGACATATTTGATAAGAGAGGTGTCAACTATGAATTTAAGTAAAAAGAAGTCAAGATTATTAGGCTTGATAAGCGTTATATTGATATTGCTTGTCGCATGTAGTTTTGTCTTTGCGGGGCAAAGCAATATGATGGCATGCGCGGGAAAAGTAAACCCTACAAATCAGACTGATATTATTTCGATAGGAGAATTGCTTTCGACGGATCGTGGCAATGATGCGAAGGAAGTCGGAGATAAGAGTATCTTCGATTTTAATAATTTGACAGCATTGTTTAATGCGCTGACTGGTCAGACTGACGCAACTCTTGATGATGTCAAGGCAGAGATGGATGATGCGCAATACAACGACGGCAAGTTCGGCGACAAAACGTATGTACCTAATACGTCGACTAATGGTTATTCAAATGCCAGAGTAGCTTCTATTCACTACGGAATGAATGCAGAAGATATTAGAAATAAGACGGGAGGTAAGAATATTGACGTAGTATTCGGCGGCCATATTTGGGAGGTTGTAACACTTACGACTACCGGTCAAGCAGGAAATACGGCAGACGATATGAAAGCCGGTGACGTAGTACTTACTTTAATGCTAAAAGATCCAATTGCCGGCTACAAGACGAAATGGAATGATTGGAAAAGTAATCCAAATGCTTTCGATGAAAAATATACTTCAACATTTTACAGCGCGTCGAAGATAAGGTCGATATTGCTTAACGGCAGGGATAGCGCCGGTAAAGAAGTAAAGTATTCTACGTCGGCGAACGGTGCGTTCACGTCATTGACGTCTGGTCAAATACCAAATTATAATACCGAATGGGCAATCTTTACAAATTCTACTGTAGATAAGCATGTCACAAACTTCCTTGTAAAGCCAAAAGACGTACTTTATATGCAGGATGAGAATTTCTATGACTTGCTTGTCATAAATAGTTCTTCTTATGAATGGGGTAGCGGTCAGAACGATGCATCTAAAAATAAGATGCCATCATCTCTCGGTACACCTACGCCTACAAACGCTTATAGCGTCAACAGGTGGTTTGATCAATATGATAACTCAATTAACGTGCATTACGAACAGGAAAAGTCTGCAATTGGCACAGCAATGGGAAGCAATGCGAAATACTATGACGGCGATCCTCTCTATTTTGATTGGGGTAACGACTATTTGTGGCTTCCAAGTTGGTCTGAGGTAGGTCAGGATGGAACAGGTAGTGGAATTACAGGACTTTGGGCTCTCAATACTGCTCAACGTAAGTACAATGTTGGAACAACAGCATCGCATGCATGGTTGAGAACTGGTAGTATTACTCTTGCGAATGATATTTTTGCAATATCCGAAACAGGCGGCCGTGAATCTGATTCAGTTAACTTGTCTGAGTTGGCCGTCCGTCCCGCGCTTAACTTAAATCTTTCGGCAGCTGCGGATAGTACTGCTCCTAAGTTGGCAACGCCGACCGACGTTGAGGTAGAGTATACGGGAAGCGAATTGGACCTTGATTTTGCAAAGACGCAAGGAGCAGCAAATTGGTGGACAAATTCCTTTAAAGACAGAGTTGATGCTAGCTATTACTTAGGTCAAGTACCGGGAGACCCAAAAGAACCCGGTACGTATACAGTAAAACTCAATCTCAAAGATGCTATCAATGACAGTTGGGCAGATGGTACAAAACAAGAGAAAACTATCGAATTTGAAGTAATAAAAAGGAAATTATCATTCCCCAAATGGGATACAACTAATGGCGGAGCAAAGTCGTTTAGAGGCTCTGCAGGCGTTACGTTTGATTTGTATTACGACGGCGATTACTTAGCAAATCTACATACTTTAACAGGAAAAGATTATTTCGATTTAGTAGACGTGACTACTCCAACAGGAGTCAATAAACAAAACAAAGGTTGGAAGTACAATGCTGTAGACGCAAAGAAATACGAATTGACGTTTACGATTAAGGATACTGACCATTACCAATGGAAGGCGCCGTCTGACGGCAAGCTACCGTTTGAAGTAACAAAGAAGATAATCAACGTTACGCTTACAGCCGATGATGGAATAACTGACTCGCTTACTGGCAGGGAAGGAAACAGCGTTAATGCGGTGTTGACAATTCCGCCAAATCAAATAGAAGTGGGATACGATGCAAAGATAACTATAAGCGCGCAGCGTTTGCATGCCGCGCCAAGCGACGTATCAAGCGAGATTACGTTGAGCGACACAAGCGGAACGGAGAATATAACGCTTGATTTGTCTGACGTAAGCGCAAATAGCGATTTATACAATTTGACGGTAGACTGTAGCTCTGACGAGTACGAGTTTGTAGTAACCAATACTCCTACTTTGCGAGTAGACGAAGATAATAAGAACGTATTGAGATGGCAGTTGTACGTCGGCGGAAAA
>CAMWQA010000035.1 GCA_947176265.1 uncultured Clostridia bacterium
GAGTAGCTCTTTATGATATATCCCAGCAATCTTTCAACCACGCTGTCGAGGACCTTTTCGTCGAGTTTTCCGCTCTTGACGGCTTTGACGATTTGTTTATCCGTTGCGCCTCCGCAGCTTGGCATCTCAAGGTCAAGTCCCGCTTTGATTGCTTCGATACGGTTGTTGAGCGCGTTCCAGTCGCTGACCACGATACCTTTAAATCCCCATTCGTCTCTCAATATATCCGTAAGAAGACGTTTGTTGTCAGACATATATATGCCGTTGAGCTTGTTGTACGAGCACATTACCGTGTCGGGTTGAGCCTTGACAGCCTCTTCAAAAGCGGGGAGATATATTTCTCTCAACGTACGCTCGTCTACTATGCTGTTGATAGTCATTCTACGCTTTTCTTGATTGTTGGCGCAGAAGTGCTTGAGCGACGTGCCTACGTCGTTGGACTGTACGCCTTCGATATAATTTCTGCACATTTTTCCCGCAAGGAACGGGTCTTCTGAGAGATACTCAAAGTTACGTCCGCAAAGCGGGCTTCTCTTGATATTTGTACCCGGTCCTAAAATCGTGCTTACGTTTTGATCCAGACACTCTTTGCCCAAAGCTTCGCCCATCTTGGTCGCCATCTCCACGTTCCAAGTGCTGGCAAGGTTGACGGCAGGCGGAAAAGCCGTAGCGGGGAAGGACTGTTTGATACTAACGCTAGGGTCGTCGTCGTTTTCCTTTCTCAATCCGTGAGGACCGTCCGACATCATCACGCTAGGCACGCCCAATCTTTTGATAGGCTTCGTGCTCCAAAAGTCATAGCCGGAGCATAGCCCCGCCTTTTCTTCCAAAGTCATTTTGGTAATCAGTGTCTTAATTTCGTCAATCATATTGACCTCCGTTAGCGTATAGATATTACATACATAACTATCTTAACATATATAAAATATTTTTTCAATACAAAAATTCAACTTCCGTATATTTTTTATCTTAACTAATTCTTAACGTTAAACAAATGATAAAAAAGCCGACGCATTACGCGTCGGCTTGATAAGCGCGGTAAGTATTATACTGCGAAAGATATATTATTAGATAGTAATTATGCCAACTGTGCCGTTGCTGCACGATATGTGGTCAACCGCAACGCCTTTAAAAACGCCGTTACCATAAGAAAGCGCGTTACACTGCGTTGCCGTACCGGAAAAGACTATGGACGTAAGGCTAGAGCAACCGCTGAAACAATAATTGCCCAAAGTCTTCATGGATGGACGCAGCGTTATGGTTGCAAGCGACTCGCAATTGCGGAAAGCATAATCTCCGATAGACGTGACGGTTTGCGAAAAGTTTATATTTTCAAGCGAACTGCAACCGTCAAAAGCATACGATTTAATAGTAGTCGTAGCCGTCGAAAGCGAAACGTCTGTAAGTGAAGTGCAACCGCTAAACGTATCAGACTCTATGGTCGTTACGGTATGTGGGATATTTATTTTTTTAAGTTGAGTGCACCCTTCGAAAGCGTGCGAGCCGATACTTGTCAAAGTTGACGAAAGCGAAATACCGGTAAGCGCCGTACAACCGCTAAACGCATAATTTCCCAAAGTAGTTACGCCATACGGAATGTGTATTGTTGTAAATGAAGTACATCCTTCGAAAGCGTGCGCGTCGATACTCGTTATCGTGTCGGGAATAGCAATATCCATAATTGACGTGCAGTCCTTGAATGCTCCCACAGAAATTTTGGTTACTCCTTCAAGGAGTTGAATATTGCCGGGAAAATTACGACGCGGTACGAAGAGCAAATCTTTTTGATTATTGCCGTACAAAATACCGTTGTGTACGGCAAATTTGTCGTTGGCGGAATCTAAGTCGACCGATTTGAGATTGGTAGCGTTGAGGAATGCGTTGGAGTGAATTAATTTTACGTCTGCGGACAATTGCAAATCCGTCGCGTCTTCGGTTACGCTAATCAACGCCATCTTTGGATTAGTCTTAGAGCCGAGATACTTGACTCCGTCAACGATGTTGAAAATGCTGTTATTGCACCTATCAAACGATACGTCGCCGAGCGACGTCAAAGTTTCGGGCAAAATAAGTTCAGTAAGCGTGCTGAATGATAAGCCGCTTAGCGTTTCGCCGTTGGTAATTTCAAGTTTTTGAATCGATGCATTAAGTCGGTTTAAACAAGATATCGGCGCGGTTACTTTGACGAAGCGACAACGATTAAAGGCGTTGTAATCGCAATTAAGACTGTTGCCCAAAATAGTTAAGGTTTGCAACGAACTGTTTGCAAAGGAGTCTACTCCCACGCGCTTTACGCTTGCGGGCAATACTATTGAAGTAATGTTGTCGCAGTAATAGAACATACAGTCCGGTATTATTTCTACTTTATCGCCGATAACAAATTCGGGAAAGTTGGTAAAATTGGAGAATACGCCGGTATTATCCGATGATATAAAGCCTTGACAGTTAATAGCGTTGAAGTTAACTTTTGTAAGGGGCATATCTTCAATCTTACCTATGAATTCTACCTTTTCGCCGATAGTCAATGTTTGAATAGCGGGGAAGTTTTGCAAAAATTCCATATAAACTCCGCCGTTCGTTACTTCCAAATCCGTGACGTTATCAAACGAGCCGTTATATAAAAACGTCTGCGGAGCGGCAACCGTTATTAGATTCGGACATCCATCCAAATAAGAGGAGTCCTCAAACCCTCCTTCGCCGGAAGGAGTAAATATGAATTTGGTTAATTGAGTACAGTTGGAGAATGCTTCGGGCATTACTCCATACGTCGTTTCGGGCAATACAACTTCCGTCAAACTGCTGCAACCGTAAAAAGCTCTTTCGCCGATAAAATGAAGATTATCCGAAAAAGTTACTTCAGAAAGCTCCGTGCAGTTGTTAAAAGCGTTTTGCGCTATTGTTTCTACGGACGGCATCTTAATGCTTGTTATGTCTAAATCCTTAAATACGTTTTCTCTGATTTCCACTACGGGGAAGTCTAAGTATACGCTAGGTATTACGATATCTTTATCCGTTGCCGTACCAATGCCCGTAACCGCGATGCCCATGCCGTTGTGTTCATATTGCAGTCCCTGCGTTGCTCCCGCTTGGATTATGTAATCCCACTTGGCGTATAGCATCATTCCCTTATTCATAAGATTAGCGACAGAACCGTCAAAGCGTTGTTTGAGTTCCCTATCGTAGCACCAATACAAGAACTTCCAACTATTATTCTTTGCAGAAGGTGTTGGGAGAGCGCTGTCGCTGATATTGGAGTCGGGCTCTGCTTTAAAATCCCTATAAAAAACCTCAGGCTCTTCAAACGGATTTGTAAACGAAGTAAACGCTATACTTAATGTTGGCTCGATAGCCAACGGTATATGTTCGCTTTTCATCATACCGTTGTAGGATATAACGACTTGTATCATATTTTCGTCGTAATACGATTGGGTAAATTCGACGATTTGATAATCTGACGGCGACAGTTCGTGTTCTGCGCCTTTTTTGTCAATGAATATAACTTTGATATAATTGCTTATCGTGTCCCTACTGACGTCGCGGGGAAGTTGCCCGTGATGATTTTCAATTCGCAATTGTTCGGGTTGGTCGTCGTTGCCGCCGCCAAACAATCCGTCGCAAGCGCATAACGTCAGCGCAGTCAAAGCTATGACGGCAATCACAATCAAGACGAGATACTTTTTGGTTGATTTTTGCATACAGTTTCTCCTAACAGATTAAAATTTTTACAGTTAAAGTATACTTTTACTGACTGATATATTTGACAAAAAAATTCGTCACGAAGTATAATAAATTAGCAGAAAAGTATATTTTCGCGCCATTTCAATAAAAGTATACTTTTTTTGGAATTACTTAAATCAACTATTTCATTTCGAAAACTCTTATGTCGTTCTGACAAGTCATATTTCATTTCGACCGAAACGCAGTGAAGTGGAGAAATCTCAATCCAATTGACGTCATTCTGAGCGGAGCGAAGCGAAGTCGAAGAATCTCTGAATAAAAATACCGCTTAAAATACAAATAAACTATCCGCAACAAAAAGCAAGCGTATAAAATACGCTTGCTTTTAATCTCACTCCGACAAAGTCGTTGTTAGTCTATCTCCGCTCCTATGACGGCGGTATAAGTGCGATTTGCGGTCTTTTTGTTTGGACCAGTCTCGGAGACGAGCCACGATTTGCCGGTTAGCGTTAAGCCTTGCATTTTTGCCGCAGCTTGCAAATAGAACGCGCCGCCTTGATACTTTCCGTCTTGTTGCAAAACTTCGTTGCCGCTGAGCGGAGCGCTTGCCAAGGCAAACTTCATAGTAAGCGATTTTTTGCGAGTCACGACTTCCACAGCTGCGTCAAGAGGTTGATTTTTAGGCTCAGCGATAATTGGCACGCATACGCGGTACGTTAGCCCCTCGTCAAGTTGAACTGGAATATCATTTAGGTTGGGGAAGCAATATAGATTGTCGTAGTGCGAGAAGAAAGTATGCGCCACGTCGCAGACGCATCCTGCGCTTATCGCCGAAGAATATGCGTCGCGAGAGTAGAGATACTGCTGTAAGAAATTCGTCGTCGCAGGGTAGGTCTTGCAAAAACACAACAGCGATTGTTCGTCCACGATTGAGAATTGCGGCGCGCCATTTTTTCTGTCGACGTCGATTACGTCGATGAGTTCGTCAATCATCTTTCGCAGTTTAATCAACTCGTCGTATTTCTTTTCTATATCCAAATCGCCGGAAAAATACTCGGCTATTTCCTTTTGCGAAAATTGCGTACTTTTAAGCCTTTCCGCCAACTGAATTTTTATTATATCTTCCGCCGAATACTCTCTGTAATCGTTGGTATTCGTACGCTCGGGGGCAAGTATGCCCGTAGTTTCATAGTGTTTTAAAATTCGCGGGGTAATACCCAAAAACGCCGTAACGTCGTTTACTCGATATTTTTTGCTGGAAATTTTTAGTTTTTCTTCATTAATTTCTTTCATAGTCTTGACCTGTACATAGATGTATAAGATATACTAACATTATAAGGAAAAGTGCGGGCTTTGTCAATACTGTCAAGACAAAATTTCTTCCCAAAACTAAAGAGGATATATTATGAATACCACATATAGAAGGCATTGTTTGATTTTGACGTCGATAATTATTGCGATTATACTCATAATGGGAGGGTGCGGTATTGCTCACTCCTATTCTAATCATTATGCATCCATGCCTTCTGAATCGACAGTTCTTTCGACAGAAGAAATAAAATTGACTTCCGATGAGTCATTACCCGACTATATTCCTACGGTAATATCGGCAACTGCTTTGGTTGATGATACAGAAGGGAATTATATAGAAGACAGCGATTTGTTTTTTGTCACGTTGACCAATGAAGATGCAACAGGTACTCCAATAGAAAATACTTTTTCTGTTTCTGGTATGCCATACAAAGTAAATCGTTTTAGAATGTCAATCATATTTAATAATAGTGATAGCATTTCTAACGTGGGATGTACGATTACCTATGACGCAGGTTCTCCCGAGTTAGAAAATATAGTTAATTTTTTAGATGGACCGGTTGATTTGGATGCGCCAACAGATGTGCGCCAAATTACAATAGAATTAATGGTTTATCCACAAGATTCTTTATCCTATGAATCCTACGAAATCATTATTGAGCATAAGGCAGCTAGTACGGATGCAAATTTAAAATCCGGCGAATTAAGGATTGTTTCTGATGAGGGAAAAATACTTTGCAAAGGTTTTTCCGGTACTCAATTAAGTATGCTGTATGCTTTGCCTTATAACTCTACCGGATTTAGCGTTACTGCTGAGCCAAATGATCCTTTAGTTAACAAAGTTACAATCAAAATCAACAATCAAATAAAATCTCATCAAACGATAGAATATGATGTCGACCCGACAAATCTTGATAATGCTCTTTATAAGTCACTGACTTTTACTATAAAAATAACTGTAGAAGCCGAAGGCGGAAATACTAAAACATACACAGGCGCATTACATAAGTTAGCGGCAGATGATACTCAAACCTTTACGATTAAGGATGCTACGGCATATTATCTTGATCGAAACGGTCAAGAACAAACAAAAACCTTCACTTTATCCGAACTAGGCGAAGATGAAAATATTGAAGAAGCAGAAAGGGTGGAAGAGAGTGAAAATTCTATAAAAATTTTTGGAACCGATGCAGATAATACGATTCCTTGTTCAACGTATAAAATCGTATTTAAAATACGTCCGGATTCATCGTCAGCCTTAGTCTATATTGATTCTTTAGAAGGAACTCTTGATGAAAACGGATATTATGTATTTGAATATGACGACATTTCTTTTTCTCAATCTCAAAGAAGCGAAAGAAAAAGACTTTTAATAAAAACAGAAAAATTTCAATCACTTCGTCCAAACAGCCGGATTTCGGGAGGGGGAGAATATTGGCTGGAATTTACCACTGCAAATTCTTATACAGAAAGTTGTACTTTCGAAATCGGCGGACATTGCAAGTATTGCGGAGCGCAAGCCGAGTTGTATTGGGGAGCAGACATAGACATGGACGAAGAAAGTATTACGCTTACTTTGAGTTCTTTCCAAACCGACGCTACGCCTAATAAATATTCCGCCGATTCCAAGTGGGACCCCTCCTATATTATTTCCGTCACCGTAGATACCTACGCTTATGCGGGGCAGTCTACGTCGAAATGGTTTTATAATTGCGACGGATTGAGGAATGTTGATTTGAGCAAACTCGATACGTCCGACGTAACGGATATGAGTAGTATGTTCGACGGCTGCAATGGGTTAACATCTCTTGACTTATCGAACTTCGATACGTCAAAAGTAACTAATATGAGTTATATGTTTGAACATTGCAGTGGATTAACGTCGCTTGGCGTATCTAACTTCGATACGTCAAAAGTAACTAATATGAGTTATATGTTTGAAAGTTGCGGTGGATTAACGTCTCTTGACTTGTCTGCATTTAATACTTCAAGCGTAACGAATATGGCGGGAATGTTCTCCGCTTGCGCTAGTTTAACGTCTCTTGACTTAACAAATTTTGACACTTCCAACGTAACGAATATGAATGCTATGTTCCACGGTTGCGAAACTTTAACGTCGCTTGACGTAACAAGTTTTGACACTTCCAACGTAAGTAATATGGCGTTGACGTTCAATTGGTGCGCTAGTTTAACTTCGCTTGACGTATCAAACTTCAATACTTCAAAGGTAACGACTATGAGCGGTATGTTCAATTGTTGCAGCGCTTTAACGTCGCTTGACGTATCAAATTTCAATACTTCAAGCGTAACGGATATGAGCGGTATGTTTTCCGTTTGCAGCGGTCTTACTTCGCTTGACTTATCACACTTCAATACCGTGGGCGTAAAGGATATGGAATCTATGTTCTACGGTTGTGGTGACTTAACCTCGCTTGACTTGCATAGTTTTAACACCTCGTCGGTAACGAATGCGGAACTTATGTTTGAATTTTGCGAAAGCCTTAAAGAGATACGCGCGCCTCAGACTATAGGCGCGGAGCCGTTGTCGTTTCCCTACAATGATGAAAGATGGTGGAACGACACTCGTAAGATTGAAATTACGCAATATATCACAAGCGACGACGCAGGGCATACTTTATATTTACACAATAACCATAATTACGGAGATTGGAAATATCAAGTTCTTTCCAACTGTACCCAAACGGGTATTAAAGAGCATAAGGACTGTACGATATGCAAACTTCATTTTGATTTTTTTGGTAACGAAATAGAGGATTTGACAATTGACATAGCCCCCGGCAGTCATGTTTATGACGAAGGCGTGGTTACAAAACAACCGACGTGTACCGAAGAGGGCGAAAGAACTTTTACTTGTACTCTTAATTCCTCTCATGCTGTGCGTATAGAACCCATTGATATGCTCGAACACCAATACGAAATGGGCGGACATTGTAAGGTTTGCGGAGCGTTAGCCGAGTTATATTGGGGAGTAATGGACGGTGTACTTACTTTAAGTTCTTACCAAACCGACGCTACGCCTAATAATTATTCCGATTCCAAGTGGAACACTGACATTACTTCCGTCACCGTCGATACCTACGCTTACGCGGGGCAGTCTACGGCAAATTGGTTTTTTAATTGCGGGCAATTGACGAGTGTGGATTTGAGTAATCTTGATACGTCGGGCGTCACGGATATGAGCGATATGTTTGCGCTTTGCAAGTCGATTACTCAACTTGACGTATCTTCATTAAATACTTCAAAAGTAACGAATATGACGGAGACGTTTGCCCATTGTCTCAGTTTGACTACTCTCAATCTATCTTCGTTTAATACCGAGGCAGTAACGAGTATGCAATTTATGTTTCATAATTGCACTGGGTTAACGTCGCTTGACGTGACAAACTTCGATACCTCCTCCGTAACGAGTATGACAGATATGTTTACCGCTTGCAGCAGCTTAAAAAATCTTGATTTGTCTAAATTTAATACTCAAAACGTAACGACTATGGCCGGTATGTTTAGCGGGGACGTAAGTTTAACTACTCTCGACGTTTCTAATTTTGACACTGCAAAAGTAACAAATATGGGCATTATGTTTTACAATTGCAAAAAATTATCCTCAGTCAATCTATCTTCGTTTGATACTTCAAAAGTGACGAATATGAGAGGAATGTTCGCTAACTGCAGTAGTTTAACGTCGCTCGACTTATCAAACTTTGATATCTCAAAAGTAACGGATATGGACAATATGTTCTACGATTGCGCTAATCTTAATGAGATACGTACTCCCAAAACTATCGGCTCAATTTCCTTGCCTTTGCCGGATGAGGACAAATGGTGGAACGGCGAAAAGGATATAACGGAATTTATCACAAGCGCGGATGCAGGCAAGACTATCTACCGTCACGCGACGCATAACCCCTTAGACGCCGTAAGAGAAAACGAGGTTTCGGCGACTTGTATGAAAGAGGGCAGTTACGACGAAGTGTTTTACTGTTCTATATGCAAAGCGGAAATCAGCCGTACGCATAAGACGATTGATATAGATTCCGACAATCACGCTTGGAACGACGGCGAAGTTACCGCCGCTCCTACTTGTACGGATAAGGGCGAAAAGACCTTTACTTGCGCTCATAATTCGCAGCATAAAAAGACAGAAGAGTTAGACGCGCTAGGACACGACTACGGCGAATGGACGGTTGACAAAGAGCCTACCGTGGACGAAGAGGGCGAAGAGCATAGGGTATGCTCGCGCGACGATACGCATATCGAAATACGTGCAATTCAAAAACTCGATCCGCCGATACCTTGGGCGTTGGTAATCGCTGCGGCGGTATTCGATATTGTCGCTTTGTGCGTTGCGCTGGCTATTATGAATAGTTCAAAGCGTAAAAGTAAATAATTCAAATATATAAGGTTATAAGTATAAAAGGTATGCAATTCGTTTGACATACCTTTATATTTTGTTTTAAAATGATAAAAAGTTTAAGGAGATTTTTCAAATGGGCAAGATTGCAAAAGAAGGATTGACGTTTGACGACGTGTTGCTTATTCCTCAATATTCCGAGGTATTGCCGTATCAAGTAGATTTATCTACAAAACTCTGCGACAAAATTACTCTTAATATTCCATTGCTCAGCGCATCAATGGACACCGTTACGGAGTGCGAGTTGGCTATCGCTATGGCGCGCGAGGGCGGTATCGGTATGATTCACAAGAATATGACTATAGAGCAGCAAGCCGAGCAAGTCGACAAAGTCAAGAGAAGCGAAAACGGCGTAATTACCAATCCGTTTTCTTTAGGACCTCAAAATACTTTGGAAGAAGCCAACAATCTTATGCGTAGATTTAAGATCAGCGGCGTACCCGTTACCGTAGACGGTAGATTGGTGGGT
The DNA here is from genome assembly GCA_947176265.1 of uncultured Clostridia bacterium. Lineage (GTDB taxonomy): Bacteria > Bacillota > Clostridia > Christensenellales > UBA3700 > RACS-045. Next base: position 9,888 of record CAMWQA010000035.1, read on the forward strand.
ATCATTACCAACAGGGATTTGAGATTCGAGACGGATATGACCAAACTCATTGGCGATTGCATGACCAAAGACAATCTTGTCACAGCTCCAGTAGGTACTACGCTTGAGCAAGCTCAAAAGATTTTGGCAGAGCGTAGAATAGAGAAGTTGCCGCTCATTGACAAGAAGGGCAATCTCAAAGGACTTATCACAATCAAGGATATAGAGAAGGCTATCAAGTACCCAAACAGCGCAAAGGATTCAAGCGGTAGACTTTTGGCAGGCGCGGCAGTCGGCGTAACGGCGGACATTATGGACAGAGTATCGGCTCTCGTCGAGAGCAAAGTTGACGTAATCACGATTGACACGGCTCACGGACATTCCAAGGGCGTGCTTGATTGCGTAGCCAAGGTCAAGGCAAAGTTTGGCGACCTTCCAATAGTTGCCGGCAACGTTGCTACGGCAGAGGCTACCAAGGCGCTTATTGACAGCGGCGCGGACGTAGTAAAGGTCGGTATCGGACCTGGATCTATTTGTACCACTAGAATTATAGCAGGTATCGGCGTACCTCAAGTGACGGCAGTTATGGACTGCGCGGAGCAAGCCGACAAGATGGGCAAGAGAATTATCGCAGACGGCGGTATCAAGTATTCGGGCGACATCGTCAAGGCTTTGGGCGCAGGCGCAAGCGCAGTAATGTTGGGCAGCTTGTTTGCAGGTACGGAAGAGACACCTGGCGAAATTGAAATATTCCAAGGCAGATCTTACAAAGTATACAGAGGTATGGGCTCTCTCGCTGCAATGGCTGCAGGTAGCAAAGACAGATACTTCCAGACCAACGCTAAAAAGCTTGTTCCAGAAGGCGTCGAGGGCAGAGTACCTTACAGAGGTCAACTTGCCGACGTTATCTTCCAACTTATGGGCGGTCTCCGTTCGGGTATGGGTTATTGCGGTATGCCTAATATCGACACGTTGCGTAAGAAAGCGCAATTCGTCAAGATTTCCAACGCTGCTTTGATTGAGAGCCATCCGCATGATATAAGCATCACAAAGGAAGCTCCTAACTATTCTACAAAAGGCTGATAGGCTTTTGTAGAATAAGTTATATTGTTGCTACGCAACAGTCATATTCGTTTCAGCGAGTTATATTGCTTGCAAAGCAAGTAGTGATATTAAAATAAGTGAACAATCAAGTTCACTTATTTTAGTTTCGGATAAATTATCAATAACTAAAAAACGACGTACTGATTGTACGCCGTTTTTTAATATAAATGTCGCATAGCGACAATATAACTATTGCGAAGCAATAATACAACTTTGCCGTAGGCAAAATAAAACTATCTCAATATTCCATCTTGCTTTCGAGATACTTTTCAAGTTCGTCTATTGAGATTCTAACTTGCTCCATACTGTCTCTTTCTCTGACGGTTACGCAGTTGTCTTCCAAAGTGTCGAAGTCAACCGTTACGCAATAAGGAGTACCGATTTCGTCTTGACGGCGGTATCTCTTGCCGATAGAAGCCGTCTCGTCGTAGGTAGCGGAGAATTTCTTGGAGAGTTGTCTGTAAAGTTCTTCGCTCTTTTCGCCAAGGGCTTTCTTTTGGAGAGGCAATACCGCAACTTTATACGGAGCGATAGCGGGATGGAAGTGCATTACAACGCGGCTGTCTCCGCCTTCGAGTTCTTGCTCTTCATAAGCGTTGCAGAGAAGCGCAAGCACCATTCTTTCCACGCCAAGCGACGGCTCTATTACGTAAGGCACGTATTTTTCATTAGTCACAGGGTCGGTGTATTCGAGATTCTTTCCGCTTACCTTTGCGTGAGCGTTGAGGTCGAAATCAGTTCTGTCTGCGATACCCCAAAGTTCGCCCCAACCGAATGGGAACTTAAATTCAAAGTCTGTAGTAGCGTTGGAGTAGTGCGACAACTCTTCGGGATCGTGGTCGCGAAGTTTCAATCTGTCTTCTTTGATGCCTAGACCCAAAAGCCAATTTTTGCAGAACTCTTTCCAATATGCAAACCACTCGAGGTCGCTGCCCGGCTTACAGAAAAATTCAAGCTCCATTTGCTCAAATTCTCTTACGCGGAAGATGAAGTTGCCCGGCGTAATCTCATTACGGAAAGATTTACCTATCTGACCGATACCGAAAGGTACTTTCATACGGCTTGTGCGTTGTACGTTGAGGAAGTTGACGAAGATACCTTGCGCCGTCTCCGGACGGAGATATACCGTATTGGTCGTGTCTTCCGTTACGCCTTGGAAAGTCTTGAACATAAGATTGAATTGTCTTACGCCCGTGAAGTTGCAATTTCCGCAACTGGGGCAGGGAATCTTATTGTCAGCGATATATTTTTCCATCTTTTCGTTGGACCAGCCGGCAATGCTCATATTGAGCTTTTTGCGAGATATATAGTCCTCGATAAGGTTGTCGGCTCTGTGTCTTGTCTTACAGCTCTTGCAATCCATAAGCGGGTCGGAAAAACCGCCTACGTGTCCCGAAGCTACCCATACGTTGGGGTTCATAAGTATTGCGCTGTCAAGACCCGTGTTGAGAGTATTCTCTTGAACGAACTTTTTCCACCAAGCTCTCTTGACGTTGTTTTTGAGCTCAACGCCCAAAGGACCGTAGTCCCAAGTGTTTGCCAATCCGCCGTAAATCTCGCTGCCTGCAAAGATAAAGCCTCTGCCTTTGCAAAGCGCAACGAGTTTGTCCATTGTCAAATCTGCCATTTTTTACTCCTCGAGGCGTTACTCAATTTCGCGCGGTAATCTTGCTATCGATTTACGCGCTAAGTTCGTCTAGTCATCGCCGACGTAGCTCTGCTACGACGACAACGTCTATCCTGCTTATCGCCCAAATCGCTTACGCAATCTTGCTCGCGCTCACTTGAGTATCGCCTCTATTTCTTTTCTTAATATTACTATTTATTTTTAAATTTTGTTTTACTATATTCTAATAAATTTAAAGTAGTATGTCAAATATATAGTCACATTTTTATTTTTATTTGCTTATTATGAACTAGAAGGAAAGGGCAACGCCTAGACCTTCAAAAACTATGGAGGAAATTGTAATGACGAACTTTAACGATTGCGGTTGCGCAAACAATCAATGCTATTCCGAAAACGCTAACAACGGCTGCGGATGCAACTGCTTATGGCTCATCATCTTGCTTATGTGCTGTGGCTGCTGCGGCGGTAACTCATGCGGCGCAAGCAAGGGTGGCTGTGATTGCAGCTGTATTATCCCTGTTATAGTAGCTCTTTGCTGCTGCTGTAAATAAGGAATAACACTTAATTGTTACAGAACTACATAAGATAAAAGAATAGACCGACGCGTAAGCGTAGGTCTATTTTTTATACAACCCAAATAAATGTCATTCTGAGCGAAGTCGAAGAATCTATGAATATAAATACCGCTTAATTATGTATCAATATATAATAATTTACCATCGTCAAATATACGTACCAGGCAAATAGCGGCTCTATGATTATCATAGATATCGTATCGCGCTTTATCGTCATAATAAAGATTGCAAATATCAGCGCGCACGCTAATGCCAATAACACAAGACTTGCGAGAGAGGAGTGTATTCTGAAGAAAACCATACACCAGATTATGTTTAAAACGCCAAGTATTGCCAACGGTAATATGATTATGGCGTACTCTCTGTGGTAAATCAATCGGGCGATTATGGCGATATTGACGATATACGCAATGCTCCAGCCTATCGCCATACCTTTTGGCTTCAGCGCAATAGAGGGCAGTACCAATGCTTCGTACCACCCGTCGATTTTTATAAAATACGCGCTTAATGAGGCATAGAGCAATACTATGCCCATAGCGATTGAGATGCTCCACAGCCATTTTACTTTTGTCATATTAAAATATATGAAACGTATAAGCGGAATATTCGGTATTGAATGAGTCATTCTGAGCGGAACAAAGTGGAGTCGAAGAATCTCTAAATAAAAGAAACAAATTCTTATATAATCTGAGAGACCCTTCGACTACGCTCAGGGGGACAAAGATAGATATCATTGCGACAAGTTCTATGTCATTTCGAGCGGAGTAGAGAAATCTCAATCCGCTTGACACGTATACCGCGTTATGCTAAAATCAAATTATGCAAAAATACAACTTTCTCACTTGGTGGCTAAGCTTTTCGATAAAGCCGTTGCCGTATAGAATATTCAAGGGTATAATTACGTCGGTAGTATTCGTAATATGGGTTGCGTTCGTCGCAGTATTTGCCGATATTTATTGGAAGTTTACCGTATTCGTATTCTTGCCGGTATTTATCGCCGACACCGTTTGGGAGATTATCAACTTTACCAACTATCAAAAGAAGTACAAAGAATTTATCTCAAAAGAGAATAAAGAAAAGGTCGAAGAGTAATTCGACTTTTTTAAATACCATCTATATGTAATAAAATACTTGAAATTGTAATTATTATATTGTATACTATCTCAAGACAGCGGTACTTGATAGATCGTATGTCTAAAGAATTCTATTAAAACCCCCGACTTAGACTATCGGGGCAGGATGGGTATCCGCAAGGAACTCAAGCGAGGTGTTTATGTCTAATTTACAATCGGGTAGCAACCCAAATACGCGCAGATCAAAAAATCTTGCAATCTTGGCGCTGATGTTGGCGCTGACAATCTTCTTTTGTTTTTTCCCTATCGTTTTCCCTGGCGGAGTAACTTTGGCTTTTATGATATTGCCGCTCCTTATCATTGCTCAAGGGTACGACTTTAAAATGACGATTACGCTTGGCGTACTTATGGCAATAGTCAATCAAATTGCATGGTTTACTACAAAGGCGGCAAGTCCAATGGCACCTATATGGCAAAATCCGCTAGTATGTATGGTACCGCGAATATTGATAGGCGTAGTAAGTTATTTTGAGGGATTGGGGCTTCGCAAAGCGTTTTTGCGTCCCAAATATCGCAATACCGAGGAGGGAAAAGCGCTTATCAATCAAAAGCAACTCTACGCAATTGACGGCGCAATCAGCGGACTCAGTACCGCGTTTGGCGTGTTGACCAATACGCTGTTTTGCGGACTGTTTACGGTACTTCTGTACAACGGTAAATTGCTTACCAACGGCACGAAGATAAGCTTGGAGTATATACTTACTTGGTTTGGCATCAACTTCGTAATAGAGATAATCGCGTTCTCTATTCTCGTACCGCCAATAGTCATTGCGCTTCGTCAGGCGAAACTTGTGCCACCGCCTAAGATGGGCAAAGAGATAATAATAGAGGATTTATCTACTGCCGAGAGCGAAAATATGGAAAAAGAAGATAAAGAGACAGAAAAGGATAAAGAGGAAGATTTGTCAAAATCCCAATAATTATCCTTAACTCGCCATAGGCGAATATAACTGCCACGTAGTGGCATTATAACTGTCGCAAAGCGACAATATAACTTTGCTGCAAGGCAAAATATAACTTCTCCGTAACGCGGAGAACTTCGGAGGATATATGTTACTTGTAATCGACGTGGGTAATACCAATATCAAATTGGGCGTATACGATAAAAATACGCTTGCTCATTCTTGGAGACTGTCTGTCAAAGTCATCAGGACTGCAGACGAGATAGGCATACTTTTATCAGGTATATTTGCCTCAAAGAATATTGATATAAAGAGCTTTGACGGCGTGATTATGTCGTCCGTTCAACCGTCGCTCAACTATACGATTGAGCACGCTTGCGAATACTATCTCGGCAAAAAGCCTATTATGGTAGGCGTGGGTATCAAGACGGGACTTAATATCAAATACAACAATCCGCAAGAAGTGGGCGCGGACAGAATAGTCAACAGCGTTGCGGCTTATAGGCTATACGGCGGACCGTGTATAGTCGTTGACTTCGGCACGGCTACTACATTCAACGTAATATCTCCCAAGGGCGAATTCTTGGGCGGTTGTATTGCGCCGGGTATTATCACGGGCTTGGAAGCTCTTGTCAACAATACCGCAAAGCTTCCCAGAGTAGAGATAGTTAAGCCCGAAAGTATTATTGCAAAATCTACGGTCAACGCATTGCAAGCCGGTATGATTTACGGTTCGACAGGTATGGTCAAATATATCCTCAAAAAGCTCAAAGAAGAGAGCGGTTACGACGGCGTAAAGGTAATCGCCACAGGCGGATTGAGCGAAGTCGTGCTTGGCGTAGACGACGAGAAGATTATCGACGTCGTGGATCGCTCGTTGACTTTGAAGGGATTGAAGATAATTTACGACATGAATTAAATGCAACCGCATATATCGGCTCTCTTTTTGCCCAATCGTCGGGACTCGGGAAGTCGACGTGTACGCAAAGTACACTTGACGACTCCACTCGCCCTAGCTAGGACAAAAATAAAACCAATCTCTGCGGTCGCTCGACGCTTGGAGAAACGGAAGAATAACATTGATTATTTGCAACGAAAATGAAAACTAAAATTATTTTTACGACTGTTTTTTCAATACTTACTTTATTGTGCATAGCAATGTGCATATTTTGTCTATGCCTTCCGATGGGGATTCCGTCGCTCAACGCGCCCATCGAAATGAGCAAAAAAATTCAAGTTGAAAACGTCAATGGCATTCCCGTAATATCCGGCAAGATAAAGAATAAGACGAGAGACGCTATTACTTTGGAAAACCAATGCTTTGTAATATCGTTATATAATCCGCGTTCGGGCTGGACGTATCTGCATATCACGTCACAAGACACGATTACTATTGATGCGGGAAGGGAATTCGATTTGTCGTCTGCAGAACTTGAATATGAAGAGTATGATTATTTAAAATCTACTTATACTTGGGGATATTCTTACGTAGTGGATAGCGTGACCGTGTATCCGTATAATTACGGTAATGACCCGATTTTGATATACGACAGGGCTGTCAAAGAAGAGGGCGAGATATACGCTACGTTTAGCGGAATATTGGCATTGATATTTGCGTCCGTTACGCTGTTTTTCGTCTTGCCGTACGTCGTCTCAAAGAGGCGGTATATTGCGGCTAAAAAGCGTTTTGAACTTGCCAGACAGTCGCTTGTTGAAATTGGCGGCGGAGTATATTTGAGAGGAGCTTTTTGCCAAAAGAAATCCATAGATGTCAAGCCGACTTTGTTTTCAAAAATCAAAGGGGATTTCAAGGCTTTGACTATGGGCGTAATAATCAAAACTAAGTATTTGAGCGCAGAGGCTATGGACTTTGTTATTACAGAGCGCGGATTTTATATCGCGCCTGCAAAATCGAAGATTATCGACGTCAAAAACATGGAATTTTTTGACAAAGAAGAATTGGATAAGACGCAAATATATACGTTTAAAAACAACGTCGTTCTCAATCCGCTTTTCAACGACAGTTATTTCGTTTTTGACCTAAGTCAAAATACGTTGTCGCCCAATTCATTAACGGAATTGCTTGGCAAAATGTTTGAAGAAAACGACGAAATTCAACACGTAGATTTTGACGAGAGCTCTGCTCAAAAGAATATTTAAACGCGTCTTTAAATAAAAAAGTAAAAAATAGTTGCGTATAAAAT
>CAMWQA010000036.1 GCA_947176265.1 uncultured Clostridia bacterium
TTGGGTCAGTAAAAGTATACCTTTTTTGGAATATGCGATTTAACCCATATCTTCAAAAAACTTAATTACTTTGAGGAAGTATTATGAACAAGATTAAGGAAAGAAAATTTGCAAAAATTGCAGTGGCGTCAATCTTGGCGTTGGCATTGCTACTCGGCTGTTTGCTTGCGATAACCGATATTACAAAACCTAAGCAAGAAGCCGAGGCATTGTCAAGTTCGACTGTGTTGGGAGAATTATTAAATCTTAATGCAAGCAATAATCTTGACGGCGTTTCATCAGCGCGTTACTTTAAAAGGGACAACGTAAAAGCATTGTTTGCCGCAATCACGGGAGATAGCAGCAAGAAGTCGCTCTCGGACGTAGAGAATTATCTTAAGACAAGCGATTCGACGGGTTATGCTAACGGTAAGGCGCAGACAAGTCTTGCGTCAAAAAACATTACCGTCAAGTTTGCAGGCTTTGAGTGGAACGTAATGTATCTATCGCAGGTTGACAAAGTATCTACAAGCAATGCCGCAAAGGGCGATATTGTCGCTACCGTTTGGCGTTCTAATATTGCGAATGGTACTTCCAATTCGCAAGAATGGGCGTCTTATGCCGCCAATTCTTCGGGAAGCGGTTGGTATAGCGATACTATGAGTCCTTATCCCGGGAATATGTACGGAACAAGCTACGTCAGAGCGCTTATCAACAATGGAGGCGCATATCTCAACAACGGAGCTACAAGTACAAATTACAGTTATATTCCGTCATCGGGCGCAAATCCAACTAATTTTACCGTAATGAGCTCTTCAACTTACATATATAATTTAATTACCAGTAAGTTGCTTGATTATCTTGCAACGCCTGCAAACTTCGGTTGGCAAGAGACTCAAAACAACTATACTATAAAAGCGTGGAATTCAAATTATACTCTTACAAATGACGCGTGGGGCACTCCGTCGGGAACAGTATCATACATAAGTAATATGAACTTTACGACAAAGGGAACGTATTACACTCGTTGGAAAGACGACTATTTGTGGCTGCCCAGCGCTACAGAGGCAGGAACTTCGAATAACGGACTATGGAAAGCTACTGCTAATCAAAAGAAAAACACTCCTACGAGCGGCGCAGTTCGTTTGAGAACGGCAGGTATGCAATCGTCAATGCCGGGAACGTACACTTGCGCATTTACCAGTGGTGGGGGAGATTTTGAGTATACTTCTCCGGAAGGTACCGACGATAAGAACTTTGTTAGACCGGCAATTCACTTGAATTTGACGGAGATTGCAGGTTTGAGCGTAGAGGATTACTCGACAGTTTACGACGGAAGTGGCAAAGACGTTTCGTCAGCTCCTTTCTATGACTCGGAGATGTTCTCCAGCACGAATATGAAGATAGAGTATTTCAACTCTACGGGTACGCAAAACGTCGTTCCAAAAGACGTAGGAACTTATAAAATTAAATTTACTTTGCTAAACAAAGATGATTATGAATGGGCTGACGGAGACACGACAAATGACGTTCGTTGGATAGATTATGAAATTACTCAAAGACCGGTGCGAGTCAATTTCGTCACTCACCCCAACGATCCGCCCGACGTGTCGCTCAACGAAGAAGACTTATGCGGTACGGATAAGACCAACGCCGCCAATTTGCTTGTAGTAACTTACGAGAGTACGGATGGCGGCGGTTATAAAGATACTACGCCTGCTCAAAAGCGAGGTAAGTACAGCGCAACGGTATCAATAAACAACCCCAACTATAAGACGGATAAGACTTATTATACCGAGTACGAACAGCTTGCTATAAGATTGAAGTTGCCTACCTTTAACAAGACAACTTCCGTATACAATAAGACGACGCAAACCTTTACGTTGGATTACAATTCAAAAGTATTGCAAGCGTCCAAGCCTACTACGCCGCCTGCCGGATACAACACAAAAGCATTTACGCAGACTATGCAGTTTGTCAAAGCGTCGCAAGCCGGCAAATATGCAATACAAGTACATATTATCGACCCTGACAATTACGTTTGGGACGAGGACGATACAGTTGAAGACAAATTCGTAGAATTTGAAATAACGGCTGCGCCGTATACGTTGAATTTCCAGACAGATACCGTGGACGGCTCGACTATTGCTTGCGAATTCGAGCAAAACAAGACAGTTACGATAGAGGCAAGCGCGCCTTTTGCGGACGATAAAACGGGCGATGAAGATGAGATTGTTATAAATATCAACGCGAGATACGGCGAGAACATAGTGTTGCCATTGCTTACTAATTTTACAATCAACAAGACTTTGGTAGACGCTACCAGCGGATACTTGACGTGCGAGTTGGCGGTAGAAACGTTGCCTACCGAAGGCGCGTGGATATTGGAAATCGAATATGCCGATAAGTCTAATCCTGTCAACGACAACTATGCTTTGTCGATGATGAAAGACGTTACGTTGATGATTGGCGAAGCTGCCGGCGATTCGACTTTGGTATGGCGTTTGACTCAAGGTAATAAGTTGGTCGCATCCACAAAAGCAGAAAACGGAAGCATCGACGTTACATTTAGCAAACAACAAACTTACGACGGCAACATATATCAATTCTTGGCAAACCCATTGGGATTGGGCTACAAGGTAGATACCGATTACAACGACAACGGATTTGTTAAAGGATATAAGACGGTCAATACTCTCTCGGGACTTGCGGCAGAAGGTAAGAATGCAGGCGAGTACAAGACTACGGTTAGACTCGTTAAGATAGACAGCGTAGAAACTGCCGAATATTCTATCACTTGGACTATTGCCAAGGCTTTGGTTGATTTAGGCCCTGTAAAATGGCAATATGACGGACAGTTGCCGTATAATGACGCTCCGCAAGAAATCAAACTTGACGAAACTACTCTTGCAAATCTACCCAAGGGAGTCAAGGCGAACTACGGCGGAACGCGTACGGGCACGTTGGTTGGCGACGGCGGTAGAGCGTCGGTCAACTTTACGTTGGATGCCGATACGGCGTTGAATTATATCCAACCCGACGAGAATGACCCAACTACTTATATGATCAACGGAAAGAGCGGAGAAGCTTGGGATAAGTGGCGTATAGATTGGGAAATCGTACCGGCTGTCTTAAAAGTACAATGGAAGAACGGCGAAATCATCGACGAGGACGGTAACGTTATCAACGCGCAAGTTCTTACCGACGAGCGCGCTGAGATGTGCGTACAGTATTTGTATTACGAGACTGACGCAAGAGGTAATATTATCGAGGGAGTAGAACCGCTCACGGAAATAAAGGTTGTCGACAAGACCGTTAAGTATTACGTAGCTAAGGCTACTATCGCCGACAACTTCGAGGGCAATTATATCTTGGAAGGCGGGGATAATTTATCCGACGTATTTGAAGTAGGTAAGTCCGAACAAGAAGTCAAGATTTCGCCAAAGAAACTCAAAACGCAGTACAACGGTTCGACTCAATCATTCCGCTTTGACGTAACTTCGGGTACGTTGAGAGAAGCGGCGTTTAACGTAGTATACAAGAGCGGCTTTACTCAATTGAGCGGCGCGCCGAAAGACGTGGGTACTTATACCGTTGAAATTTCGCTCAAACCTGCATATTCTCAATATTATATCGAGGGCGGCAAGTTCGTCTATACCTATGAGATTACCAAGGCTGCAATACCCGTCAATTGGGCAGATAAATTCTTGCCGCCGTCCTTGACAGTCAATTCAAAACAAATCAAGGCGCTCGAATACGAGTATAGAGATGCAGACGACAATCCGTTGTTGTTTGAAGATCTCAAGGCAGGAAATACTTATTGGACGAGAGCAGTCATCAAGCCAAACGATACCCGCAACTATTATTTTGAAGAGGGTAACGAGGCTTATACCGAATGGGTAACCTTTACAGTAAGCGACAATGACCAACTTTATAGACCTACCGACCCGGGTAGTCCTAACTATCCTACCGAAGAAGTAGTCAACGTCACGATAGTATGGGATTATCCGACAGCAGGATATATCTACAACGGTACTGTCCAACATCCTGAATATACGATTTATGACGAAAACGGCGAAGACATCACGCCTGACGTTGAAGTAACGCTTGGCGGCGATTACAATACGTCTATATGGGCAGGCAGCTATACGTGTACCATTTCTATTGACGCAAGCAATTATATTATCAAGAGCGGCGCAAGTTGTTCGTACGCAATAGCTGTCAATGAAAAGGGCGAGGGCGTCAACCCTAATCCTACCAATCCTAACAAGAATCCGTCAGGCGACGTCTCCAACGTCGTTGGCGGTATAGATGTCGGCGAGATCGGTAAGTTCATAAAAGAATGGTGGCAAGTCATTGCAAGCGGTATTAGCATAGTGCTTATTGCCTCGTTCTTGGGTAAGACTGCAAGCAACGAAAGCAAACGTAAAAAAGCAAATAAGACTGCCGAACAGAGATACGGCGGCGTATATGCGACGGTAGCAACGACGGGATTGTTCGGTTTGCCTATGACGAGTTGGACGGTTATCGCTTGCGTACTCATGGGCTTGTCAGTAGCGTCGTTGGTAATAATGATTATATCCGGCAAAAGAAGAGCCAAAGCCGAAGAAGATTTATTGTATCGCAAAGAAGAGTATGCAAAAGAAGAAGAGAAGAAACGCGACGAGAATATGCGCATGATGTTCATGGGTATGATGGGCAACGGCGGAGGCGGCGCTCAAGGCGGATATGCTTACGCTCAACCGGGAATAGGATTTGAGGACGTGAGAGGACTTATTACCGAAACCGTGTCGGCTTTGCTCCCGGGTATGCAACAGCTCTTGCCGCAACAAGCTTCAACCAATGACGAAGTTATCAAGAGTCTTATCGACGGACAAAATGCGTTGATGGAAAGATTTGCCGATGGCGTTGCAGAGAGAGAAGTCGTTACGACAGGCGTTAATGACGAAACGTTGAAACATCTAATTGACAAAAACGACGAAAAGATCCAAAAGATGATGCAACAAAACGACGAGCGTATCGCGCAAATGATGAAACAGCAAGAAGCGCTAATCGCTAAGTTGCTTGAAAAAGACAGCGCTCCGCAAGTCGTCGAGAAGGTAATCGAGAAAGAAGTACCTGTGGAGAAGGTTGTGGAAAAAGTTGTGGAAGTACCCGTCGAAAAGGTCGTCGAGAAAGAAGTCGTCAAAGAAGTCAAAGTACCTGTCGAAAAGATAGTCGAAAAGGAAGTAATCAAAGAAGTTAAAGTTGCGGCTCCCGCAAAGCCAAAGAAAGAAGTTGCTCCAAGACTTACCCTTGACGAAGCTTATGCACTCCTTTCTAAGCAACAACAAAAATATTTCGACGGATTGAGAGAGTACGCTCTTTCTAAGCCGGGTTGCAAAGAGAAGAAGTCAACCTACGCAATTACGATTGGACAATCGACAGTCAATCCGCTTTTGAAACTTACGATCAAGAAGGATATGACTGTAGCGCTCTTTAAGATGGAAGACGAGTATTTGAAGGACATCAAGAGAGACGCATCGGGCGACGGCACTAAGATAAAGGTCAAAGAGACTGAAGTCATCGTAGCAGACGCTCAAGCTTGCAAGGCGGCGAAGAACATGATTGATTTGAGAGAGGATCAGATAGAACGCTACAATGACCTTCTCAAAGAGCAGCGCTCTATGCGAAGCAAAAAATAAAGTAACCAACTTTTAAAACGCAAGGCGAGAGGCAACTCTCGCCTTTGTTATGCTTGTAGGAATTTCGTCACTGCAAAATGATATTACACCGATAAAATGATATTTCTTATGCTTATAAATCTTAATATTTTATAAATTTAAAAACATATCATTATGCCGTTGAGTTTGCTAAAATACTATCCAAAACCGCTCAAAATGTTAAAAAATCCGTGTTTTGAGCAAAAAAATAAAAAGTGTTTGCTATTTGCAAAAAAGCGTGATATATTGATATATATAAAAATTGCGGTTTAGGAAAAGGTGTATGGCAGAGTTTTTTATTAATTTTACTCATTACATAGACGAAGACGCGCCCGTCAAGATAAGAATGATAGGCGAGACTCAACAGGAGGACAACGTCAACGTAGAGCGAAATGATTCTGATATCATGGCTTTGGAGTATATAATTTCCGGAGAAGGTATTTTGGAGATAAACGGCAAGACGTACTATCCCAAAGTGGGCGACGTGTTCTTTCTTAAAAAAGGCAGTTCTCACAAGTATACTTCAAGTAAGAAAAACGGCTGGCACAAGATTTGGGTCGTTTTCGACGGTAGACTGATGGAGGAGATGGTGGATATGTATTTGCCAAAAGATACTTATCTTTTCTCCAATTGCTACGTGGGCAATTACTTTAGGGACATACTGTATTATCTCAAGAATTTTAAAAACAATTACAAAAAGCTTACCGACGGCGTATCTATCAAGTTGTTTGAGATTTTTACGGCAATTCGCGGAAGCGCGTCGTCTGCAAAAAAGGTTAGTCTTGCTATGCAGATCAAGGATACGTTGGATATGATGGTGGAAAGCGAACTTTCACTTGAGAGTTTGAGCGCGCAGTTCGGCTATACCAAAAATCATATTATTCACATATTCAAACAGGCTTTCGGTATCACTCCGTACAATTATTTTTTGGAGCGGAAAATCGAATACGCCAAGGTGTATCTTGACAACTGTTCGCTATCCATTGCGGATATTGCTCAAAAACTTTCATTTTCAGACCAGCAGTATTTTTCGATATGTTTCAAGAAGATAGTAGGCATACCGCCCATCGCATATCGCAACAAAAAGTTTCCTGAGGGATTTGACAAGTCGCAATCGACTTTAGTGTAACAAAAGCGACAAAACTCGCAAGATTGGACTTTATTGCTTACAATATTTAGTTGAAAAAGCAAGTTAAGTATGCTAGAATATAAAATAAACTAAACAACAAACGAAAAAGAGGTGTATTTATGCATTGGGCGGAATCTATAGCGCAAAAGATAATACAAAAAAATCCAAACAAAGAGGAGTACGTGTGCGCCGCCGGTATCAGTCCGTCGGGCTCTATCCATATCGGCAACTTCAGAGATATAGCAACGAGTTATTTCGTAGCAAGGTCGCTCCGTAAGATGGGCAAAAAAGCTAAGTTGCTTTTCTCTTGGGACGAGTTTGACAGATTGAGAAAAGTGCCTGTCAACGTAGCTAAGGTCAACGACGATATGGAAAAGTATATCGGTTGTCCTTACGTAGACGTGCCCAATCCTTTTCCAAACAGCGACGCAAAAAATTACGCCGAGTATTTTGAAAAAGAGTTTGAGGCTTCTCTCAAGAAGTTTGGCATACAAATGGAATTCCGTCATCAAGCCGAAATGTATAGGTCGGGTAAATACAAGGATTACGTTTTGCTTGCTCTCAAAAAGAGAGGAGAGATATTTGACATAATTGATTCTCACCGCACTCAAGACGCGCAAGAAGGAGAGCGCGAGGCTTATTATCCGGTCAGCATTTACTGCCCCAAGTGCGGAAGAGACACGACAAAAATAGAAAGTCTTTCCGACGATTGCACGCAGGCGGAGTATAGCTGTAAGTGCGGCTTTGCAGGTCACTTTGATTTCGCAAAGGATTTCAATTGCAAGCTCGCTTGGAAGATAGATTGGCCTATGCGTTGGTGTTACGAAGGCGTAGACTTCGAGCCGGGCGGTAAAGATCACGCAAGTATCAACGGAAGTTACGACACTTCAAAGCATATATCAAAACAGATTTTCGGATACGATGCGCCGATATTCCAAGGCTATGAGTTTATAGGCATAAGCGACTCTAGCGCGTCGACCGGAAAGATGAGCGGTTCGAGCGGTCTCAACCTCACTCCCGAGACGCTTCTCAAGTTGTACCAACCGGAAGTATTGCTGTGGCTGTATTCCCGTAACGAGCCTCTCAAAGCTTTCAATTTCTGTCTTGACGACGGAATACTCAGACAGTATTTTGAGTTTGACAAAATGTACAACGACGTCAAAAACGGTATTGCAGACGAAAAGACCAAGT
Source organism: uncultured Clostridia bacterium (assembly GCA_947176265.1). Lineage (GTDB taxonomy): Bacteria > Bacillota > Clostridia > Christensenellales > UBA3700 > RACS-045. Next base: position 8,002 of record CAMWQA010000036.1, read on the forward strand.
CGATTATGGAACTTACTACGGTTGAGGGCAGAGAGCCGTCTCCCGTGCCAATGGGACTTATCGTTCAACTGGGTTCGGTAGTTAACTTCAATCTTAAGATGCTTGAGGTGGTATTTGAGAAGATTGGTATGCCTTTCAAATACGAAGAGTTTAAGGACAGATTGGAAAGAGCGAGATATTGGCTTGAGAAGTGTTCGCCGCAGGATATGAATAGATTGCGTACTACGCGTAATTGGGAGATATACGAAACTTTGGGCGAGCAGGAAAGACAGGAGATAGCGCAACTTTACGATTATCTCAAGAATTCCAGCTATGACCTCGGCGAATTGCAGACGGAGTTGTACGCTATTCCAAAGAGAGTGCGCGGACTTACGTTGGAAGATAAAGAACTCAAAGCTCATCAAGGCGCTTTCTTCAAAAACGTCTATAAGCTGTTGATAGACAAGGAAAAAGGACCGAGACTCTATCTCTTCCTTTACGCAATCGACTCGTCCAACTATCTTCCGCTTCTTGATTTCTCTTATCCGAAGACCAAGCAAGAAGAGGATGCTGAAAAGGCGGTAGAGGAAGTCGTAGAAGAGAACAAAGTCGAGTACGGCGATCCCGACCCCGTTGAGAATATAAAGCCGGAAATCGAACTTGCCGACTTTGAAAAGGTTGATATGCGAGTATGTAGAATACTCAAGTGTCAAGAGATACGCAAGTCGCACAACTGCTACAAATTGACGCTTTTCGACGGATTGAAAGAGAGAGTAATAGTGTCGTCAATCAAGCATTATTACGCCCCAGAGCAACTTGTCGGCAAAAAGATTCTCGTCATTGCCAATCTCAAGCCGGTTAGAATTACTGGCGTGACGAGTGAAGGTATGCTCGTCGCAGCGACCAACAACGCTTGCGGCTGTCAAGTAATATTCGTCGACGATATCGTACCGGAGGGTACAATGATAAAATAAATCTAAATACTTAAGAGAACAAATCGAAATGGTAGCCCCAATTCCGTATTGGGTATGGAGGGATAGATTATTATCACTGCAGCTAATTGGAATGATTTTGTTCTATGGAGTCAGCGAACTTTCGCTGCGCTCGGCACAGACGCTGTCACAAGACTTCTACTTACGTTGTCCCTGTTGATGGCGTTACTTCTTGTCATTTTAGCGTGGAAGTATGCCTCAGATATTCGCGGAAGCGCGGACAGCGAAGAGCAAGAAGAGAGCGGGGAGCAAGAGCGCGACGCTCAACAACCTCTTCCGCATATCGAGATCTTGCCTGTATACACGATTCCAAGTTATCCCGTCGAAGAAGACACTTTGCAAGAGGATATAGAGCAACCCATAGAGATTGCTCAACCCGAAAAAGCGCCCGTTGTTGAAGAAAATACGCAAGAAAGCTCAAGTTCTACCGCCGAAGTATTAAGAGAAGGCATAGCGCTGGTTATGCCGGAAGAAGACGAGACGGGCGAAATGGGCGTGAGATACGATAGGAGTTTTACCGCAAAACTTATTCAATCGGGCGATGAGGTCAAAGAGTGGTATTCCGAAATCAAAAATTATCTGTTGTCTTACAGAAAAGTTCACGCAAGAATGAGTTGGGGCAGAGAAAGTTTTCGTATCGGCAGAGACTGTTTTGCAAGGCTTGTGATAAAGGGCAAGACGCTTTGTATTTTGCTTGCGATAATACCGCCGTCATGCCAAGATACCAAATATAAGATAGAAGATTTAGCCGACTTGTCAAGTTGCAAAGATACGCCTTGCCTTTACCGTATCAAAAGCAACAGAAGATTGACGTACGCTAAAGAACTTATTGATATTATATTGCAAGAGTACGACGCAAAAATCATAAAGAACAGAGAAGCCGTCGATTACTATGTGCCTTACGAAGGCACAGTCGACTTGATAAAGCGCGGACTTATTAAACGCAAGATAGTCGCAAAGCGCACAGACTTTTTGACGCAAGTCAATTCCTCGACCGACGGAGAAGACGGCATTGGAGTCGCGTAGACAAAAGATAAGGAGACAATGTGAGTACTAAAGAACTTTTGGAGTATTGCCTTGCAAAAGAGGGCGCGTATATAGATCATCCTTTTGGCGATGACTATCCGGTAGTAAAAGTCAAGTCGAAGAAGAGTGATAAGGCGAGAATTTTTGCGGAATTCTATACGCTGGACGGCAGAGAGATTTTTACCTTTTCAACCGACGCCGATACTGCGTTGACTTTGCGTATGGAGTTTGAGGGCAGCATTACGCGAGGCTGGCACTGCCCGCCTATCCAAGCGCAATATAAGAGTACGGCGTATATCGACAGCGTGCCCGACGAATTACTATTGCAGTTGGCGGATATGTCGTATCAAAGAAATTTGGAGAAATTGAAATAACAACTATTTTAGTTGACACAATAAATGGTATATTATAAATTTAAGAGTTGCATTAGCCTTGTTAATCAAGGACATTGTCGGAAGGACGTATTGCAACTCTTTTTTAGTTATTCGTTTACGGTCTGCGAAATCAAAGTTCTTATATTCCCATTATTTGTATAGAGAAGATACGAAAAAAATTTCTTTCACGGAGCATACTATTGTAAGAAGTTATAGGCTACTTTCAAATGGCTGAAAAATAAAAAAAATTATTTGCCATAAGTTGGTCAAAACCTATTGACAAGACACAACATTTTGCCTATACTTTAATAGCATATACAATATATTGTTGATAAAGGAGAATTGCAAATGAAATTCGAGCAATGGAATGGCTTTAAAGAAGGCGCTTGGCAAGAGAAAATCGCAGTGAGAGATTTTATCAATCTCAACTACACTCCGTACGAGGGAGACAAATCATTCTTGGCAGGTCCTACCGAGCGTACCAAGAAAGTAATGGCTAAGGTTAACAAGCTCCTCAAAAAAGAGATGGACAAGGGCGGAGTGCTTGACGTCGATACCAAAAACGTGTCGGGGCTATTGGCTTATGGCGCAGGATATATCGACAAAGACCTCGATATTATCGTAGGTTTCCAGACAGACGAGCCTTTGAAGAGAGGAGTCAATCCATTCGGCGGTATCCGTATGGCAAGACAGGCTTGCGAAGCGTACGGCTATAAACTTTCAGACAATATAGAAGAGAATTTTAAATATTCCACTACTCACAACGACGGCGTATTCAGCGTATACACCGAAGAGATGAGAGCCGCAAGAAAGGTGGGTATTCTTACCGGACTTCCCGACGCTTACGGCAGAGGTCGTATAATAGGCGACTATAGAAGAATTGCGCTTTACGGCGTGGACTTCCTTATTGAGCAAAAGAAAGCCGACAAGGTAAGATACGGCAAGAACGATATGTCGGAAGAAAATATCAAACAACTCGAAGAGCTTGCGCAACAGATTAAGGCTCTCGAGGAATTGAAGGGATTGGCAAATATATACGGCTATGATATTTCTCAACCTGCAAGCAATGCAAAAGAAGCAATTCAATGGTTATATTTTGGTTATCTTGCCGCAATCAAAGAGCAAAACGGCGCGGCAATGAGCCTTGGCAGAACTTCTACGTTCCTTGATATATATATCCAAAGAGATATGGAAAAGGGTATCTTGACGGAAGAGGGCGCGCAAGAACTTATGGACGACTTTGTAATCAAACTTCGTCTTTCCAGACAACTTCGTACTCCAGAATACAACGACCTCTTCGGCGGCGACCCGACGTGGACGACGGAGAGCGTAGGCGGTATGACCGACGACGGCAGAACTCTTGTCACAAAGAATTCTTTCAGAGTGCTCAACACGCTCTATACTTTGGGTAGCGCTCCCGAGCCTAACTTGACGATTCTTTGGTCTGATAAGTTGCCCGACAACTTTAAGAAATTCTGTGCTCAAGTATCTATCGACACAGATTCTATTCAGTACGAAAACGACGATTTGATGCGTCCTATGTACGGCGACGACTACGCAATCGCTTGTTGCGTATCTGCAATGCAGGTAGGCAAGCAGATGCAATTCTTCGGCGCAAGATGCAACCTTGCAAAACTTCTTCTCTTGACGCTCAACGGCGGTAAGGACGAGAATTTCGGTATGCAAGTTGCTCCCGAAGGCAAACAATTTAAAGGCAAGCTCAACTACGACGAAGTTATGGAGTCGTTCGACAAGTACTGCGCTTGGATGAGCAGACTCTATATCAATACCCTCAACGTAATTCACAGAATGCACGATAAGTACGCTTACGAGAAGATACAGATGGCGTTGCACGATACCGAAGTCACAAGGTTTATGGCGTGCGGCGTTGCAGGCTTGTCGGTTATCGCAGACTCGCTTTCTGCAATCAAGTATGCGGAAGTTACCCCAATTTACGGCGAAAGCGGTCTTATAGTTGACTTTGATATCAAGGGCGACTTCCCAAAATACGGCAATGACGACGACAGAGTAGACTCTATTGCAGTTGAGATTTTGAGAAAGTTCAGCGGCGAGTTGAAGAAGATCCCGACATATAGAGGGTCTCAACACACGTTGTCTGCATTGACTATTACTTCCAACGTAGTATACGGCAAGAAGACGGGCTCTACTCCCGACGGCAGAAAGAAGGGCGAGCCGTTTGCTCCTGGCGCAAACCCAATGCACAACAGAGAGACCAGCGGAGCTTTGGCATCGCTCAACTCGGTATCCAAATTGCCGTACAGTTGTTGTCAAGACGGTATCTCCAATACCTTCTCCATTTTGCCTAACGCTCTTGGCGAGAATAACGAGAAGAGAGTAGACAACCTTTCGGATATGCTCAACGGCTATTTTGAGAACGGCGGTCACCACCTCAACGTCAACGTACTTGACAGAGAAAAACTCGTGATAGCTATGGAAAATCCCGAAATGTACCCCAATATCACTATTCGTGTGTCGGGATATGCGGTCAACTTCCACAAGCTTTCTAAGCCTCAACAACTTGAAGTCTTGAAGAGAACCTATCATGGAGAAATGTAAGGCTAGAATAGATTCCCTCTACAATGGTTCGGCGGTAGACGGCAAGGGCTTGAGATGCGTTGTATTCTTTACGGGATGCAATATGCGTTGCGGTTTTTGCCACAACCCCGAGACTTGGACGGAAAAGGGCATTGAGACAACTTTGTCTGATCTCGTCGCAAGAATTAAACGGTATAAAAGCTATATTAAGAACGGCGGCGTCACATTATCGGGTGGCGAGCCGTTTTTGCAAGCCGAATTCTGCAAAGAACTTTGCAAGGCGTTGCATAACGAAGATATAAGCGTAATCATAGAGACCAACGGACTTATTTGCGATAAAGAACTCATTGAGATTTGCGACGGCATAAGACTTGATATTAAGAATCAAGAGAGAGACGTCGATAAGCGAGTATTTGATTTTTTGAATACCTGCCAGGAAAAAGAAAAATTCGTGACGATGACCAACGTACTCGTACCTTCGCTCAATGACACGGCAGAGAAGTTGAATAATTTAAAGAGTATTAAAGAGACGTATTCGTGTATAAAAGAAGTCAAGTTTTTGGCGTTCCGCAAGCTTTGCGAGAGCAAATACAGCAGATTGAATATGCCTTTCCCTTATGAAAAATACCAAGAAGGTACAAAAGCAGATTTGCAAAGAGCCTACGACTTGATGTCATTCTGAGCGAAGTCGAAGAATCTAATGTGTTGTCATTTCGACCGTAGTGGAGAAATCTCAACCGCTTCAAAGCATAAAACAAAGCCACGCAACAAAATTTGCGTGGCTTTTTCATCCAATAAATCTTCTATTTTTAGAGATTTTTTAACTTTTCCAAAAAAAGTATACTTTTACTGACTGCCTGTGAAAAGGCACATTTTTACGATTACATTATACTTTACGCATCCCAAAAATGCAATATATTTGGGTCAGTAAAAGTATACTTTTTTTGGAATAAAAGGGTACATGACAAGAGAGGTGTCAAAATGTATTTTAGCAAAAATAAATCAAGATTAATTGGCTTGACAAGCGTAATATTGATATTGCTTGTCGTATTTAGTTTAGTGTTAGCAGGGCAAGGCAATATAAGCGCGCAAGCAGTGACGCACGTATACCCGAGTAACAATAGCGCAGGTATTGTTTCTATTGACGAGTTGCTTTTGACCGGTAGGGCGAATACAGCGACGGATGTCGGCAACAAGAGTATCTTTGATTACGACAATTTGACAGCTTTATTCACAGCATTGACAAACAAGCCAAATGCTACTCTTGACGATGTCGAGACAGAAATGGCTAAGCCACAGTACAATGACACCAAGGCGGGAGATAAGACGTATGTGCCCAATACGTCCAACACCGGATATTCCAACGCTTTCGTAGGCTCTATTCACTACGGTATGAATTCAGAAGACATTCGTACTTTGACTGGCGGCAAGAATATTGAGGTAACGTTTGGTGGTCATGAGTGGCACGTAGTTGCTCTTACTACGACAGGCGATCCAACAGACGTAAGCGCTGGAGACGTAGTGCTTACCTTAATGCTCAAAGACCCTATTGATGGGTACAAGACTTATTGGAACGGTTTTCAGACTGCAAACGACTCAAATCATAATGAGAAATATTCTTCGTCTTTTTACAGCGCATCGATGATAAGGTCAATTCTTCTCAACGGTATAGGCTTTGCCGACGACGGAACAAAGTACGACGTAAGATACACAGAGAATGGAAGTTCTTTGGTTAAACTTGGATCAGGCACGCAAGCCACTGCAGTACCCAATTATGCTGCAGATTGGGCAATCTTTACGGACAAAGGAGCAGATAAGAACGTAACCAACTTCCTTGTCAAGCCAAAGGATGTGCTATACATGCAAGATGAGAGTTTGCTCGATATTGAGACGGTGGCAGGCTCTAACAACAATTCGTACAGTGGACAAAACGAAGCATCTCTCAATAAAATACCGTCTGCATTTGGCGGAGGCACAAGCAAGTGGTACCCTGGTTTTAATGCACACTATCAACAAGAGAAGTCAGTGTACGGTGTGCAAGTATCGGGAAGTAAACAGACGTACAGTGCAGGCGATCAGCTTTACTTTGACTGGGGTAATGATTATTTGTGGCTTCCAAGTTGGGCAGAAGTAGGCGAGCATGGTACAACTGCCGTAGGAACTGCGGCAAACAGTTCAAAAACAGGACTTTGGGCACTTAATACCAATCAAAGACTTTACACAAATGAGGCTACTACTGCGGCGCAGGCATGGCTGAGGTCGGGTCGTGACGGTAATGCTAAAAGTGCCTGTACGCTGACCTCCGCGGGCGGTCGGACAACAGTTTACGTGCGCGCATCTGAGTTTGCTCTCCGTCCTGCGCTCAACTTAAATCTTACTGCTGCCGCGGATAGCGCTATCGCTAAATTGGCAACACCGACAGACGTTGAAGTGGAGTATACGGGAAGCGAATTGGACCTTGATTTTGCAAAGGCGCAAGGAGCAGCAAATTGGTGGACAAATTCCTTTAAAGACAGAGTTAATGCTAGCTATTATTTGGGACAAGTACCAGGAGACCCAAAAGAACCCGGTACGTATACGGTAAAGCTTCATCTCAAAGATAGCGATGACGCTTGGGGTGACGGCACAAAGACAGATAAAACTATCGAATTTGAAGTAATAAAAAGGAAATTATCATTCCCGAAATGGGATACAACTGACGGCGGAGCAAAGCCGTTTAGAGGCTCTGCAGGCGTGACGTTTGATTTGTATTACGACGGCGATTACTTAGCAAATCTACATACCTTAACTGGAAAAGACTACTTTGATTTAGTAGACGTGACTACTCCAACCGGAGTCAATAAACAAAACAAAGGTTGGAAGTACAATGCGATAGACGCAAAGAGTTACGACTTGACGTTTACGATTAAGGATACTGACCATTACCAGTGGAAGACGGGCGCGCCGTCTGACGGTAAACTTCCATTTGAGGTAACCAAGAAGATAATCAACGTTACGCTTACTGCAGACGACGGAGTTACCGACGCGCTTACAGGCAGGGAAGGAAGCAGTGTCAATGCAATATTGACAATACCGCCAAATCAAATAGAAGTGGGATACGATGCAAAGATAACTATAAGCGCGCAGCGTTTGCATGCCGCGCCAAGCGACGTATCAAGCGAGATTACGTTGAGCGACACAAGCGGAACTGAGAATATAACGCTTGATTTGTCTGACGTAAGCGCGAACAGCGATCTATACAATTTGTCGATAGATTGTAGCTCTGACGAGTACGAGTTTGTAGTAACCAATACGCCTACGTTGAAAGTAGACGAAGATAATAAGAACGTATTGAGATGGCAGTTGTACGTCGGCGGAAAAGCGCAGGTCGGTTATTATATCGATTGCGATATAGACGATACTACCAAGACGGTCACATTTGATAAGAAGACAATATATTACACAGGTAAGTATGCAGAGTTTAAAGCGTCTGCAACGCCGATGGGATATTCGCTAAAGACTACGAGTTACAACGGCGGATATGAGATGAATACGACAGATCCCACGTCTACTAATACAAAGAAGGGTATAAATGCAGACGACTATACTACGATAGTTGACGTATATAAGAATGACGATACGTCAGTGGTAGTAACGTTTAAGATAAATTGGACGATAGCGCCTGCGCTCTTTGATATGTCGGGAGTGAAGTGGCTTAATAACGGAGATTTGCCATACGACGGTGGATTGGCAGTATCGGCAGAGATTGACACTAATACTTTGCCAAAAGGCTTGAAAGTTCAAGCATATTCTACTAATCAAGGGGCAAACGTAACTGATTCGGGCACAGCAGGCGTTGAGTTTGAACTTGATCCTGACTATGACGGTAATTACGTATTGCCGGTTAAGCCAGATCCAACAGACCCGACAGCGCCTGTAACTTACACCGGAACGTTTGCATGGGATCAACCTTGGCAAGTAGTACCGCGTACGATCTCTACAGCAAGCTGGCAGAGCGTAAATCATCCTGATAGCGGTAAGAACTTTAACATATTGCAGTTGA
>CAMWQA010000037.1 GCA_947176265.1 uncultured Clostridia bacterium
TTTGAAATTTGGTTGAAAAAATGCAAATGGCTTTCGCCGTTGATTGCCGCCGTTTTATTCGGGCTGTGGCATATAATTAACGGAAGTTTGATTCAAGTGATGTTTACCACTCTTATCGGTTGCGTGTTTGGGTATAGCAAATATTTTATCAAAGATTGCACGCTGTTGTCGGTTATTATAGCGCACGGAATATACGATTTTTCTTTAGTGCTTTTAACTTGCTTTATGATATAATTGTAACTTTAAATTTCAATTTAGCAATAAAATTCCGTCTATTCGCTATTTATATATTGTAGCGTTCGTTTTTGCGGCAAGTCGATTGCTTTTTCAAATAAATTCGTCATTGATAACGAGTGGAACACCGCTGCGTTACTATTAAACTTTTATTATTAGCAAGGGTTTGATTAAAATTATGCTTGACTAATATTATATCGTTTGGTATACTGTTGAAAACTAAATTGGGAAGGCAAGTGCTACCGAGTATTTGCAAATGCAACGGCATTTTACTTATATCGTCAGGTCTTAGAAGATATAAGCAAGGTGCTATTTTTTTGGAGGCGAGATGAAAAAGTTTTTAAAGAGTATTACGTTAATCGAATGGTTGATTTGGAGTATTAGCGTAATAACTATAATTGTATTTTTCTTTGTTTTCAAAAATACGCAATATCTATATTTAGTCGGTTCGTTGATTGGCGCAACGGCTTTGATATTTGTTTCAAAAGGAAATCCTATGGGACAAGTTTTGACGATAGTATTTAGTGTATTTTATGGCATAATATCATACTCTTATCATTACTACGGCGAAATGATAACGTATTTGGGAATGAGCGCACCTTTTGCTATATGGGCTTTAATATCGTGGCTTAGCAATCCCTATAAAGGGAACAAGAATGAAGTCAAAGTCAATGCGTTATCAAAAAAAGAATGGGGTATATTTTTAACTGCGGCAGTCGTCATTACGATAGCGTTTTACTTTGCGCTGAGAGCGCTTAATATCGCAAACCTTATTGTCAGCACAATTTCTGTTCTCACGTCGTTTTTAGCTGCTTATTTGACAGCAAGAAGAAGTCGCTTTTATGCAATATTTTATGGCGTTAACGACGTAGTCTTGATAATAATGTGGAGTATGGCAAGTCAAGAGGATATTACGTACTTGCCTATGGTAATTTGTTTTGTTGCCTTCTTTATTGCAGACACTTACGGTTTTATAAATTGGAGCATTATGAATAAAAGACAAAATGCAGAAGCAAGCAGCCTTTCAAAAGATGAGAAGAATAAACTGTAATTTATTTAGTGTCTGTGCCTGGGGCGATAGTGATTACGGTGCATAGAAACATTTGGGACTATAGGCTTGTTTAGGTTTTCGAGCTCTTTTTCGTCCGCTACTATTCTAGCGCGCTTTTTGCTAAAGATAGCAATCATTACTTCATCGTCGGGTTCATAAGAATCTTTTGAAGATACGACGTATTCTTTGCCGTCTACGATAACCTCAATACTATATTCGGTCATATTCGACATAACACACCTAGTAACTTTGCCGTTCGTTATCTTTTTGGCAGTTCTTATATCGTTTCTCATTGCAATTATTTGTTTTATAATTACGGCAACTATGGCAGAGATGATACTGCCGCCAAATATCGCAGCGCATACTATTGCTCCTATGTATATCCCGTTAATGACAAGTACCGTTGCGGCTATCAAATCGGCGAATAGTAAGAAGAAAGCGGCAATGCAAATTACAGCGACGAATTTTTGGGAATTTTTCGGAGCAGTTATCATTGTGTTCTGCGTATTTTGTTCGCGCTCTTGGGATTGCATTTCTGCATCGTCTTGACGTTGTTGGTTTTGGTCAAAGTCTTTTTGCTCGTTTTCCGACATTTTAATTACCTCGCTTTCCGAATTGTTATATATTAAATATTAACATAATACTATACGTTATTGCAATTATTTCAAAGTAAAAAAATATTTATCTTTAAATTATATAAATCTATGGGTATTTATATGACTTTTACCGTATACTTGAATTCTTGCCAAACAAATGATGATATGCTATAATTCTATCATTCTTACAAATTTGGCAGGAGAGAAAATGTATAGAATTTTACTTGTGGAAGATGACGAAACCATTGCTTCTTCAATAAAAAATTATCTGGAAAATTGGGACTATGAAGTTTCACTAGTAGATAATTTCAGAAACGTAATTCAAGAATTTTCACAATTTGAACCGCATATTGTTTTGCTTGATATTATGCTGCCGTTTTATGACGGGTACTATTGGTGTAAAGAACTTCGTAAGATTTCCAATGCGCCGATAATTTTTATATCGTCTGCGGCAGACAATATGAATATAGTAATGGCAGTAAATATGGGTGGAGACGATTTTATAGCAAAGCCTTTTGATTTAAGCGTACTTTGCGCAAAAGTACAGGCAAGTTTAAGACGCGCTTATGATATGACGGGTAGCATATCGGCAATCGAACACAACGGCGTCGTATTGAATTTAAACGATTTCAAACTTTCATATCAAAATAAAGTTTTAGAACTTACGAAGAATGAATTTAGAATTATGGAAACGTTGCTTTTAAACAAAGGAAAGGTCGTAAGCAGAGATACGCTTATGACGAAGCTTTGGCAGGATGGAAACTACGTTGAAGAAAACACCTTGACCGTCAACGTAACGCGACTGAGGAAGAAACTTGAAGATTTGGGTTTGGTAGATTTTATTAAGACTAAAGTGGGTTGCGGTTACGTAATAGAAAGTTGAGGTAAGTATATGAAAAATATTAAGCTTGTACCAAGATATTTATGGCAATATAAATTTGTGATTTTTGCTTTTGCTATATTTGCAATAATTTTCGCAGTAATTTGTTATCTTTATCATTTGACTTTGGAAGCTGCGCTATATACAACGCTTCTATGCGCAGTTGTGGCATTCGTATTTGTCGCAATACATTTTTGTTGCTATTGCAAAAAGCGCGAAGAACGATTGAGACTGTTGGAACACCCTATGACGATTGATTTGCCTTCGGCAGGGAATCTTACCGAAGCCGAGTTGATTGAAGTAATAGAAAAATTGCGAAATCAATACAATACGGATTTTTTAAATAAGCAAAACGAGAGGGAAGAGTATTTAAATTATTATACGATGTGGATGCATCAAATTAAAACGCCTATATCAGCTATGGGACTTATGCTTCAAAATCAAGATACAAAAGAAAATCGCGCTCTTGCAGGAGAGTTGTTTCGCATAGAGCAGTACGTTGAAATGGCGCTGTGGTATTTGAGAATAGGCGATATGTCGGATATGGTTTTAAAGACGTATGAGTTGGACGAAATTATAAAAGAAGCCGTGAGTAAATACGCTCCGTTATTTGTTAGCAAAAAGATAAAACTCAACTATGAGCCTGTGAATACACAGGTAATTACCGATAAAAAATGGTTGTCGTTTATTATCCAACAACTATTATCAAATGCCATTAAGTATACGGAGAAAGGAAGTATAACTATAAAAGTGGAGAATAAAGTTTTGAGCGTAATAGATACCGGTATAGGTATAATAAAAGAGGATATACCCAGAATTTTCGAAAAGGGGTACACGGGCTTCAACGGACGTCTTGAAAGAAAGTCGACGGGTATAGGCCTTTATCTATGCAAATGCGCCGCAGATAAGCTTTCGCATAAATTATCCGCTATATCGGAAGCAGGCAAAGGTAGCGAATTTTCTATTGATTTAAACACTTATAATCTCCAAGTTGAATAACCTTACGAAAATGTCATATTTAATAGCCTAAATGTAACGTCATTGAATTGTTTGCATTTTGCAGATTTTGCTAGAATTAGTATAGTTGAAATACAGGAGGTAATTTAACTTGGCAATCTTAGAAGTAAATAACTTGGGAAAAATCTATACTTCTCGCTTGGGTGGCAATCAAGTAATGGCTCTTGACAACGTGACGTTTAGTGTCGAACAGGGCGAATACGTTGCAATTATGGGTGAGTCGGGATCGGGTAAGACTACGTTACTCAATATACTTGCCGCATTGGATAAGCCTACGCGCGGAAGCGTAAATCTCGACGGCAGATTTCTTGCAAGTATAAGCGAAAAAGAAATAGCGGCATTCCGTCGCGAAAATCTTGGTTTTGTATTCCAAGAATTCAATCTTTTGGATACGTTTTCGATTAAGGATAATATTCTATTGCCGTTGGTGCTATCTAAACAACAGTATGAAGAGATGCATCAACGACTTACGCCTATTTCAGTCAAGCTCGGCATTGCAGACCTTCTTGAAAAATATCCTTACGAGGTATCGGGCGGTCAAAAACAACGCGTCGCTGTTGCGCGCGCTATAATAACCCGACCCAAACTTATACTTGCAGATGAGCCTACGGGGGCGTTGGATTCGCGTTCTACAGACAGTTTGTTGGATGTGTTTGAGGCAATAAATAAAGACGGTCAAACTATAATTATGGTAACGCACTCTACCAAAGCCGCCAGTCGCGCCGGAAGAGTATTGTTCATCAAAGACGGACGACTTTTTCATCAATTATACCGTGGGGATTGCACGAACGAAGAGTTGTATTGCAAGATTTCGGACACCTTGACGTTGTTGGCGACGGGAGGCAATAAAAATGAATAACGGCTTTTATGCGCGTCTTGCCTTTGACAATTTAAAAAAGAATCGCAAAATTTATCTTCCGTATATTTTAACTTGTATTATCACCATCACTATGTTTTACATAATACACTCGCTTTATATGAACGAGAGTATTTTAGCGATGCACGGCGGAGCTCAAATTCAATACACGTTGAGCCTAGGCGCTGTTATAGTAGCCATATTTGCGATAATATTTTTATTTTATACCAATAGTTTTATTATTAAGCGCCGTAAAAAGGAGTTTGGACTTTTCAATGTGCTTGGAATGGAAAAACGGCATTTGGGAGCGGTTTTGATATTCGAAACGTTGTATATAGGCATTATTTCTATCGTTTTGGGTCTTGTGTTCGGCGTGCTTTTAGATAGATTGATGTACTTGATAATTGCGCGTATTCTGCGCTCTGACTACGGTACAGGTTTTTATATCTCATGGAAGTCTATGTTGATTACGTTTGCGCTATTTGCAGTAATCTTTGCATTAATCTATTTGTATTCCTTTATCAAAGTGCGTATATCTCAACCAATAGAATTGCTAAAAGGGGAGAATATAGGCGAGAAAGAACCAAAGACTCGACGCGTTATGGCGATAGTGGGAACGGTTTGTCTTTTGGCAGGCTATATTATGGCAATCTGTACGAAGGACGTAGTAATGGCAATAGAGCTATTTTTCGTTGCCGTAATACTCGTTATTTTAGGTACGTATTTTTTGTTTACTGCCGGAAGTATTGCGCTGTTGAAGTGGCTTAAAAAGCGCAAGAAGTATTATTATAAGACCAATCACTTTACGAGCGTATCGGGTATGACTTACAGAATGAAACAAAATTCTGTCGGACTTGCAAGCATTTGTATTCTTGCTACTATGTTGCTTGTGACCATATCGACTACGTCTTCGTTTATGATTGGAAGAGACGATTTGATAGCAAGTCGTTTTCCCTATGATTTTTCCGCGCAAGCCAACGCGACGCAAGACGCCAATGACGCAATGATTAATGATATTCACTCGTTGTTGGACGATAATAATTTGACGATAAAGCAAGAGGTTGCGTGCAGATATTTGCCTATCGCCGCTACGCAAAACGGCAACTTAATCTCAATGCAAAAAGATCCCGTCGCGATGCCTTTTCTTCTCGTCGTAATGACTGTTGACAACTATAACAACATTACGGGAGAAAAAAAGACGCTTGCAGATACGCAAATGATTTTGAGCGAGAATAAGATGAGTTATGAATATGACGTCGTAAAATTATTCGGGAAAGAATATTCGGTAAAAGAAAAAGTCAATGCATTTGTCAAAGACGGATTCTTGGCTAACGGGACTTCAAGATTAGTGGGCGGACTTTACGCTATCGTAGCCGACGATACAGAGCTCAACGCAATCTACGAGCAATACAAGTTAGAGTATGGCGAAAATGCAGGAAGTATACAATTAAGTTATGGCCTAAACTTAAAGGGAGACGAACAAAAACAAGTTGACTTTTTCAAAGCGTTTAAAGATATATTGCAACAAAAAGAGTATAACGCAATTATTATAAGTCGAGCGGCGCAAGCTGACAGCTATATGAGTATCTACGGCGGTCTCTTTTTCCTCGGAGTATATCTCAGCGTATTGTTTTTAATGGCAACGATACTCATTATTTATTACAAACAGATTTCGGAAGGATATGAGGATAAGAAGAGATTCGATATAATGCAAAAAGTCGGAATGAGTTATGCAGAAGTCAAAAAATCAATAAATTCGCAAATACTCACGATATTTTTCTTGCCTTTGGTGACGGCAGGCATTCACGTCGCTTTTGCCTTCCCTATGATAAACAAACTGTTGGGTATGGTGGCGTTGACTAATACCGCGCTATTTGCTCTTTGCAGTCTTTGTTGTTTTGCAATATTCTCGATTATATACGTTGTCGTATATCTGTTGACTGCAAAGGTGTATTATAGGATTGTAAAAAACGCAAATAAAAATTAGTTTAAGGATTGATATAACGCTTGCGATTTTTATAATAAATTGGTATACTTACGCTATGGATATAAAAAATTTTAAGTGGACGCGCGAGCCGTCAAAGTATGAGATTTTGGGCGATAGAGTAGAGGTCGTTACCAAACCGCACACCGATTTGTGGCAGAGAACTTATTATCATTTTCGCAACGACAATGCGCCCGTATTGCAAATGCAAAGCGACGAACATTATTTTAGTTTTGTAGTCAAGACTCAATTTAACGAAAGCCATCGCCGCTTTGACCAATGCGGAATAGTAATGTATTTGGACAGCGATAATTGGTTGAAGGCTTCCGTTGAGTACGAAAACGACGAATTTCAACACTTGGGTAGCGTAGTTACCAACAATGGGTATTCCGATTGGGCGACAACAGAAATCGGAGCAGATGTCAAGACCGTTTGGTATAGATTTAGCAGACGACAGGACGATTACTGCGTAGAGTGCTCTTTTGACGGCAAGAAGTATCAGCAAATGCGTATCTGCCATATGTTCAATGGCGGTGGAAAAATTTCTTTCGGTATATATGCTTGCTCTCCAGAGGATTCTTCATTCAAAGCAGAATTTTCAAATTTCCAACTTACCGAATGTCAATGGAAAGCGCACGACGGACAACAGCCCGATAAAATATAATATTGCGCATAAAATTTAAATCAAAGTTTGTTTTGCCAGCTGAGTGTATTTGTTGACAAACTCAGACTTTGCTTGCGTATAAGCGTCTCTATCATGCTCATAAGTTTTCCAAAGTTGCAATTTTAATTCTTCGTATTGCTTAGCCACGTCGGGGTGGTCGTTTAAAAAATCTTTGAAATATATTTCGTCGATATCGCCGTCAAGTCGCAAATGCAAATGGAATACCTTTTGCGCAAAGCCCTCTTGAGTATATCCTTTATTCAGAGATATACGCTTGGCGGTTGACGACATAATTATGTATCCATTTTGTTGCAAGGTATCAGCGGTATTTTTTAGTTCATCGCCGTTGTTTACGACGATTAAAATATCGATTATAGGCTTTGCCCAAATATCTTTTATTGCCGTACTGCCGATATGATAATACTTAGCGCTATGCGGCAATATATCTTTTAATTGATTGACTTCTTCTTTATACCAACCGGACCAACAGTCTTGATGCTTTGTCAAAACAATAGGAAACAATTCCCAAAGTTCTTGCAAAGTCATTTCATTGAGCGCTTTCTTATTCATATTTTTATTATAGCGCAAAATAAATAGTTTTTCAATTTTTAATTTACACTTGCATTTTTATTTTTTAAGAGAGTATAATGGTATATGTAAAATTAAGATTAAAAATGTTTTATCGAATAAAATTCAAAAGGAACAGATGAAAAAAACTAATATTTCAAAGACAACTGCATATCACTACGCCAAGTTTGTCGGGCGATTAATTTTGTTTTTGACAGTCTTTATAATATACATAGTCAACAAAGTTAAAACACCCGATATAGACCCTCTTTTGGAAAAGTTTGAATCCAACGTATACGTAGCCGTGGTATGCGGCATAATATGGGCGATATTTATAATTGAAATGCTTATGAGGTTTTTCCCCTCAAAAATAGAGAGTATGGGCTGTCAAAAACAGTTTAAGCGTAATTACGCGCCAGTAGACCCACAGATAAAGCCAAACAGACAGCCGGCTTGGCGTACTTTCGTTGCATTTGCGGCATGGATAGCGCTCAACGCTATATTCGTGACTTTGTACTTTACCAAAGTAATTGACGGCGGCGTAATGATAATACTCAGTTTGGCATATTCGGTATGCGATATGATATGTATTTTGTTTTTCTGTCCTTTCCAAACGTGGATATTGAAAAATCGTTGTTGCGTTTCGTGTCGTATATACAATTGGGACTTTGCAATGATGTTTACCCCCGTGGTATTTATCGTCAATCCCTTTACTATGTCGTTGTTTGGAGTAGCGTTATTGTTGTTGCTCGAATGGGAAATTTTATATCGAAAGTTTCCCGAGCGTTTTTGTATAAACACCAACAAGACGTTATCGTGCGCCAACTGCAAAGAAAAGCTTTGTAAACACAAAAGACAGCTTAGAGGTTTTATCAAAAAAATAGCCGAAGCAGAGAAGCGCAAAAACGCCGATAAACATTAAAATTCGTTTGACAAATATTTTTGAATTTGCTAAAATGATTGACGTTGAACAGCTATATAGAGCGTAGAATTTCAACTGATTCTACGCTTTTTTTATTTGCGTTTCTTCGCAGGTTTCAGACGCTCTTTACTCCGACAAAGACGAACGGAGGTATATCTATGGAAGAGCAATCCCAAAACAACTTTTTAGGTATCGAGAAGGTCGGCAAACTTATGAAGATGTTTGCCATACCGTGCGTATTGAGTTTGATTATTCAATCTCTTTACAACTTGGTTGACCAAATTTATATCGGTCATTGCAACACCTTGGGCGCGGCAGGTAACGCGGCAACTGGTATCGTATATCCGCTTACCATCATTGCGCTTGGTATAGGTCTTTGGATAGGCGACGGCTGCGCGGCTTGTATGAGTCTCAATCAAGGTCAGGGCAATACCAAAGGCGCGGCAAAAAGCGTAGGTACAGCTTTATTCTACGGTACTGCCGCAAGCGTAGCGCTTATGATAATATGTCTGTGCTTAAAGGACAAGATTTTGATTGCAATAGGCGCGCAAAACAATCCAGAGAAAGGCATATTCATTTTGGATATGTCGAGCGAATACGCAAACTTTATTATAGGCGGATTTTTATTCTTTATTTTGGCTTGCGTACTCAATCCAATAGTCAGAGCAGACGGCAGTCCGAAGTTTGCTATGCTTGCAATGGCGATTGGCGCAATTATCAATATCGCGCTTGATCCGTTGTTTATATTTGGTTTCAACATGGGAATGACTGGCGCTGCGTTGGCGACATTTCTCGGACAGTTGATTACCTTCGTGTTGCACGTAGCATATCTTTTCAAGACCAAGACTTTCAAGTTAAAGATATCCGACCTCATTCCGTCCAAAGCAATTTTTAGCATACTCAAATTCGGAATATCGTCGCTTTTGACTCAACTTGCGATAGTTATTATTTCTGTGGTAAACAATATACTTTTGTTGAAGTTTAGCGAAAGTAGCGGATACGACACGGCTATTACGCAAGGTGTAATTACGTTGGCGTTCAAGGTATTCGGTATCGTCATATCCGTTGCCATTGGCATTGCATCGGGCGCGCAACCCGTCATTGGTTACAATTACGGCGCAAAGAAATACGACAGAGTAAAGAAGGCTTTGCTATTTATGATGATTGCAACCGTCGTGGTAGGCGTAATCGCTACGATAATATTCGAGACAGTACCGCAAGTGTTCTTACTCATCTTCGGTGACGGAGGACAGGGAGTAGACCCGATAGCATACAAGCAATTCACTTGTCTGACGTTTAGAGTATATCTCGGTTTTATTCTCTTGACTTGCGTAATAAAGAATCTTGCAATATTCTTTCAAGCAATCGGCTCGCCAATCAAAGCGGCATTGATTACAATGGCAAGAGACGTAATATTTTTGGTACCGCTTTCCATTATTTTGGCAAACGCAAACGGTATCAAAGCGCTGTTGTGGTCTGCGCCTATATCCGACGTACTTTCCTTTATTTTAGCAGTAGGACTGACGATACACGTGCTTGCCGTAATGAAGAGAAAAGCAGTCAAATAATAATTGAGTTTATCAATAAAATATAAATTTCAAAATACAAATACATAAGCGCGTTACTATGCAGTAGCGCGCTATTTAGTTTATATAAATAATTTTTTAAACTCTTCGTTCCACTTTTGAGGTTCTTCCCATTGGGGAGAGTGCGCGGAATTTTCAAACCAAACGAGTTTTTTGATTGGTGCATTTAGCCGACTGTACCATTCTTCTGCCAATTTGTATGGGCAATTGTAATCGTGATGTCCCAGTAACAAATATACAGGCACACTTAATTCTTTTGCAGTATTTAAGAAGTCGGGGTTAGTTGAAGCCAAAGGTTGGTTAGGGGAATACGACAGTCCTTTAATATATTTAATCAATTTAAATATATTGTATTCTTTTAACATAATCGGTACTTCGTGAAAGAGAAGTTCTTGCCAATACGGTTTTCTATTTGCATAGGTCGCTCCGCCGTATTTATGCAAAATAGCGCGTTGTCTCATAATACTTTTTTGATGTTCTTTTACATATCTTCCGTTGGAAGGAACACCTATCTCGTCGAGTATTTTAATCGACTTTTTATCTTCTATTCTTTTTGCTTCTTGATAAGTCCAATTGTAAGCAATCTCTTCGTTTTTTATATAGTCTACGCATTGCCCTACGCCTACGTATGACTCAATATCTTGCGGATATTTTTGCGCAAGCCACACGCCTAGCACAGATCCGAACGAGTGCCCAACTATAATTATCTTTTCTTTATTAAATCTCTTTTTGAGATAGAGTACGACGTTGTGAGCGTCTTCCACATAGATTTCTTTTGTAAGTGTCAATGTTTTGGCTTCTTTTTTATTGTATGCCAATCCTGCTCCTCGTTGGTCCCAACATACTAGAGTAAAGTCTTTTGCGAGTGGGGATTGGTATTTCATAACTTGCGCGCGGTCGGGACTTCCGCAACCGCCATGCAAAAACAGTATTACCGGATTATTTGCATTGCAAGAACGTATACGCAAATAATACTTGTTTTCTTTCCATAGAATTGCAGATTTTTCGTCAATTAAATATTTCATAAGTTTACCAATAATCTTATAAAAAGTATAGCATAGGTATATAAAAAAGTAAATATCTCTTTGTTGCTTTTGCGTCTTATTTTTGTTAAGATAAAAATATGAGAAATGACACGTACGATATAATTATTGTTGGCGCAGGACCTACGGGCGCGACTTGCGCAAAGATATTGGCGGACAACGGCTTATCGGTATTGGTAGTGGAGAAATGCAAATTGCCGAGATATAAGTCTTGTTCCGGTATGATAATTGCCAAGACGGCAGGGCTTGTCAAAGAGTATTTTGACGTTGAGATTCCCGACGGCGTTAAGTGCACTCCGTATGATAATTACGGAATGGTATTCGTCAACGACGACGGCAAAGAATATAAGTTTGAGCAGCGCGGTTTCAACGTATGGAGAAGCGAGTTTGACAACTTCCTTTTGAGCAAGGCGAAAGAGAGCGGAGCAGAAGTAATCGACGGCGTAAGCGTAATAGGTTGCGAAGACCTTGGCGATTGCGTTGAGGTCACTTTGTCGGATAGAGATATGGGCAAGAAGAGAGTAAAATATCTCATAGATTGCGAGGGAGCTATGGGCGTACTCAAACGCAAGCTCCTCAATTGCGACAAAGATTTTATCGTAACTTACCAAGCTTTTTATGACGGCAAAATAAATCTTGATCCGCATTATTTTTACGCGTATCTTCAGCCCCAGTTTTCGGAGTACGACGCGTGGTTCAACGTCAAAGACGGTATGCTCG
Organism: uncultured Clostridia bacterium; assembly: GCA_947176265.1. Taxonomy (GTDB): domain Bacteria; phylum Bacillota; class Clostridia; order Christensenellales; family UBA3700; genus RACS-045. The sequence goes on from CAMWQA010000037.1 coordinate 12,121, forward strand.
TCTTAGGAGTAGCCGCAGAGCGCAATAGTATAAGCAAAATAAAAGAATACAACGATAATTTTATCAAGTATATGCAATCAGATCACGGCTTAAAGATTGATAAAAAAATCAAGGAAGAAAAGTGGATTATGCCGCATATCCGTCGAGACTTTAATATAGATTACGGCAATGGCAGAGTATTCTTTGCAGGCGAAGTCGCAGGCTTTCTCAATCCAATGGGCGAGGGCATATCTTGCGGTATGGAAAGCGGCTATCATTTAGCAAAAGCAATATCTGAAAATTTAAAAGCCCCGCAAAAGATTTTGACTGCATACCAACAATATACGACCGATTTAAAAGCCTATATGCAAAGGCAATGGAATTTAGTTTCTATTATGTCAAAAAGATGAGCTACTTTAGATAAAAGTCCGCAAAGCAGATACAATCGGGGAGATTCTTCGACTACGCTCAGAATGACAAAAGACGAGATTGCTCTCGTCTTTTATTTTACATAATAAATTGATATGCTTAACCCACAGTATCGCTAGAATTAGTAACACTCTCGTTTGGCGAGAAGGGAGATAGGTAATAGATAAAATGATGGATTTTGCGTCAAGATAGTTTCTGACGAGCGTCGTCGTACTTGCTGTACGTCGGCGTGAGCCAAAGGCTGTATTGGCACAAAAGATGCATTTTATACTTGCCTGGTCTCCTTTGTTGCCAAACAAAAGACAAGAAGCCGACCTTACGGCCGACTTCCTGCATTAGGGGTTGTATGTATATTAGAAAAAGGCTAAATTAGTTGCTGTCTTCTTTAGACTTTTTGATTATGACAGTTTTATTAGTTACAAACGTATCGTAATACTCTTTATGCAATTGACGAATTGTTTTGCTGTTCTTTATAAGCTTTATCAAACCAATCACTAAAAGAATGCAAGATAGGCTAAACAATATTGCAGCTATTGCCGTAATTACTTTGCTAGCGGAGGAGAACATTATAGCGGCAAATATGACGATGCTTACTATGATAGGCATGCCTAAACATATTCGCCTCGTAATTTGTTGCAACTTATCTTCGTCGAAGGCATTCTCATTTACGGACAAGCCGTTCATAAATCCGTCAAGGTAGTGTTTCGTCTTTTTCAATGACGAACAACTTAATCTATAAGTCACACCGCCTACGATAAGAATTAAGTATCCCCAATATAAAGAGTTGGCGTAGTTGTTTCCCTTGACCGAATAATAACTGCGACTCGCGCACATATTCCAACTGTATTCGTCTATATCTTCTGGCAATACCTTTAAGTAGTAATCTTTGCCGTCCTTTATATACATTTCGTTGCCGACGAAGTATATGCTAGGTGTCCTTACGATTATCAGTCTTACGATTGCAGCCACAGATATAGCCAAGAGGGCAACGCCAAACCATATAACTACTTCCCAATTCCATTCTTTGTTGTATTGATTTTCTATGGTACTGTCAATAGCAAGGCTAAGCGTAAAAAGAAAAAATCCCATCAAGAAAGCGACGCTCATGACAGCAGCATAACTAAATACGCCAAACGCGCTCTTTATCGTCGCAACGTTGCTATTCTTTTCGCTGTACATTGCAAGGTCTTGCTTTCTTACTTTTTCCATTGTTTTTGCCTCCTTGTCTTTACATGTCTATTATACCAATTCGAGGAGCGCTATTCAATATTGTTTCAAGCTAGGTTTTACTTATATTATGTAGATTTTACACGAAAAAAACAGCGGAAGTATTTCCGCTGTCTAGAGTGTATATTGATTATTATATTACAAATTCTTTTTGAGTTTTGCTTCGTGTTTTAATCTCAAATCTTTTGACAGTATGGTTTTGCGCAATCTTATGCTTTTGGGCGTAACTTCGACAAGCTCATCGTCGGCGATAAATTCAAGGCACTGCTCAAGCGACATAACCGTCGGGGTAATGAGTTTGAGAGCTTCTTCGCTTCCGCTCGCGCGGTTGTTGGTAAGTTGCTTTTTCTTGCAGACGTTGACGACCATATCTTCCTCGCGGGAGTTGACGCCGACAATCATACCTTCGTATACGTTGACGCCTGCGCCAATGAATAGGTTGCCGCGCTCTTGAGCGTTGAATAGACCGTAAGAGGTCGTTATGCCGTCTTCCCAAGCGACGAGGGAGCCTCTGTTGCGCTCTTGCACTTCGCCTTTATAAGGCTCGTATCCTTTGAGTACGTGGTGCATTACGCCAAAGCCTCTCGTGTCAGTCAGCATTTCGCTGCGATATCCTATGAGACATCTTGACGGGATTTCAAATTCGAGTTTTGTTCCGCCGCGCTCATCAGGTGTCATATTCTTGAGGTCGCCCTTTCTTGCGCCGATTTTGTTCATTACTGCGCCCACGTATTCTTCGGGCACGTCTACCACGAGTTCTTCCATAGGCTCGCAGAGAACGCCGTCAATAGTTTTATAAATTACTTTGGGTCGGGATACCGCAAATTCATATCCTTCTCTGCGCATCGTCTCAATGAGAATAGAGAGGTGCAATTCGCCTCTGCCAAATACCTTAAAGCTGTCTGCCGAATCCGTCTCTTCAACGCGCATTGACACGTTGGTTTCCACTTCTTTAAAGAGTCTTGCGCGCAAGTGCCTTGACGTGACGAATTTTCCTTCCTTGCCTGCGAACGGGGAATTGTTGACCATAAAAAGCATTGACAGCGTAGGCTCGTCAATCTTGACGAAGGGGAGCGGCTCAATCTTGTTGAGGTCGCATATGGTTTCGCCGATATTTAGGTTGTCCACGCCGCTTATAGCGACTATGTCGCCAACGCTTCCGCTTTCGCATTCCACTCTCTTCAAGCCTTCAAATTGATATAACTTGGATATCTTTGCTTGGTGGTGCGTGCCGTCGGCGTGGCAGATGATTGCCTGTCCGCCGTTGTGAATAGTGCCTCTTGCAATTCTACCGATACCAATTCTGCCTACGTATTCGTCATAGTCTATATTACATATGATTGCTTGCAAGCCGTCTTCCGTATCGCCCTCTGGGCAGGGGATTTGTTCTATTATCGTGTCGAGAAGTGGAGTCATATCTTTGCCCACTTCGCCCACTTTGAGGCTTGCCCAACCTTGCTTTGCGCTTGCCATAACGGTGACGAAATCAAGTTGGTCGTCGTTTGCGCCCAGTTCTATAAACAAGTCGATAAGTTGGTCTATGACTTGATTTGGGTCTCCGCCTCTGTCAACTTTGTTGATTACGACGACGGCTTTTTTGTTGAGTCCCAAAGCCTTTTTGAGTACGTATCTAGTCTGCGGCATACAGCCTTCTACTGCGTCTACGAGCAGAAGTACGCCGTCGACCATAGAGAGTATACGCTCGACTTCGCCGCCGAAGTCTGCGTGTCCGGGGGTGTCGATTATGTTTATTTTGACGCCCTTATAGTGTACGGCAGTATTCTTGGCAAGTATCGTTATGCCTCTTTCTCTCTCAATATCTCCGTTGTCCATAACTCTGTCCACAACTGCTTCGTTGGAACGGAAGACTCCGTTTTGGCGGAGAAGTTGGTCGACCATAGTCGTTTTGCCGTGGTCTACGTGCGCAATGATTGCAATGTTTCTCAAGTCCTGTCTTTTCATATTTATATATGTTCCTAAAATTATTTTCTTTTTAATCGGTAGAGATTCTTCGACTTCGCTCAGAATGACGATTATATTATTTGTCATTTCGACTGCAGTGGAGAATTTCAACCTCGCAATTCTACTATTTTCGCCAACGCCTTGCCGTTTACTACGCTCATATAGCAATACGTCTTTGAATACGTCAGCGAGCCGGGGTTGATAAGTTTGAGTTGACCGTATTCGGTTATTTGCGGTCTGTGGACGTGTCCGTACAGACAGCAGTCTGCGCCCAATTCCAATCCCTTCATTTGCAAATTCAAATCAGACGACTTTACCTTATAATTATGTCCGTGTGTAAGAAAAAACTTCACGCCCTCTATTTCCACGGTCTTCTCAAGTTCGCTTGTCGTACAGTCCCAATTGCCGTAGACGTAGTGTACTTTGCCGGGGTAGGCTGCTTTTAGTTTTTGAATTTCTCTTGCGCCGTCGCCGAGGTGGAATATATAGTCCGCGTTGTCAAAAGCTTCCCACAAAATCTCATTGTCGGGAATTCTTCCGTGCGTATCGGAAATAACTATAATATTTTTCATATTTATAAAGGTACTCTTTTTAGCGGGTATTGTCAAATAAATGATTTGATAAATAAATATTTATATAAAGA
>CAMWQA010000038.1 GCA_947176265.1 uncultured Clostridia bacterium
TATTAATTAACAATGCAATTTTTTTACTTTATGATATAATCATGAAAAAAAATCTTAGGAGTAAAAAATGTACACATTAGAAACACGAAACAACTCATTGTCCGCTTACAAAAATGGCAAAACCGCAAAAGAAATTTGCAAACTTTTTGGAATTTCTCGAACTTGTCTATACAACTGGATAAAACGGAACAAGATAATAAAAGACAACGGCTCTTCCCAAAAATATACGTATGTCGAAGTTATTGCCTTACATAGGAAAATCGAAAGATTAGAAAAAACAAAAGAAATACTACAAAGCGCATTTGACAGCCTCAATCTAACCCTAACTAAAAAATTAGAAATAGCCGACAATCTAAAAGAAAAGTACCAAACAATGGACATTTGTCGTACTATTGACATAAACCATTCAACCTTCTGTAACCATAGTAAACGTCGAAAAGGTGTTACGAAATATGAAATACATGATTCATTCTTAAAAATACATATATTGCGAATTTATAATGAGAGTGGAAAACGATTTGGTGCAAAGAAAATTTTAGAAAAATTAGCAACCGAGAATATTCGTACGTCTCTTCGGAAGGTTTCTCTCTTAATGCGAGAACTAAATATAAAAAGTAAACGACGTAATAATCCGATAAAAAACACTTCAAGGCCTAAATATTTCTATTATAAAGATAAATTGCGACAAAATTTCAATCAAACACAACCAAATACGTTTTGGGTGGGCGACGTAACCTGCATTAAAATTCGTGACAATCGATATTATCTATGCGTGGTTATGGATTTATTCTCAAGAAAAATAATCTCTTACGAATTTTCTGCTAGGAACAGCATTTCTCTAGTAGTTAATACGTTTAAGAAGGCATTTGAATTAAGGAACAATCCGCAAGGCTTAACTTTTCATAGTGATCAAGGACCAACTTATACTTCAAATCAGTACAAATCTTTGCTAAAAACGCTAAAAGTTGAACAATCATTTTCTAAACGTGGTACTCCATACGATAATTCTGTTGTTGAAGCCTTCTTCTCAAATCTAAAAAGGGATGACTTACATAGCCAACAATTTGAATATTTCGATGATATGAAATATGCGGTTAAAAATTACATAGAACACTATAATTCTTATCGTCCACATGAATCGCTTGGTTACAAAACGCCAAATCAAGTTGAAAGAGAATATTTTTCCCAAAATTAATGATAAAAAAAGTGAACAGTACAATTTTTTTATATCAAAAAGTTGTGCTGTTCACACTTGGTGCGGATAACAAGACTTGAACTTGCACGGCATTGCTGCCATAAGAACCTGAATCTTACGCGTCTGCCAATTCCGCCATATCCGCACGAAAATATTTTGCAGTTATTATATTATCAAAATGTCAATCTTTAGTCAACGAATATGAAAACGATTTTTTATGCTGAAAAAGATATATAAGCGAATTAATTGCTAAATTGACCTATGATGCCGAAGGTGTCACGTAAAAAATAAATAAAAGCAAAATCTTGTCATAAAGTAGATTTATTACAAATAAAATATACTGTAAAACGTCGCTATAATTATACTTAAATATGAATATTTTAGCATATTCAACAACTGTTGTACAATTTTCATTTGCGTCTATTATGCTAAATAGAAGAATTTAAGTTAAATATTTTATGGATTTTTTAGAAAAACAAACAAAAACTCCCCCACTTGCGACGAATTTAAAAGTTTTGTGCGTTTATTGCGCTCATGTAGCAATAAATGTACTAAAAAGGAGAAAATATGAGCCAAATTACACAAAATGCGACTGCAAAAACGAAAAAATCAATAAATATCAACTTTGACAGCAATATTGAGATAAACGGCATCACAGAAATGATAGAAAGCGACGAAAAACAAATAATATGCAATTTAGGCGACAGATCCCTTATAATTACCGGAGAAAGGCTGAAAATCGTCAATTTGGACACTTCTAGAGGTTTATGCGCGCTATCCGGCAGTATTGCTACATTAAAATACGCAAAAGGCAAGCAAAAACTATCTTTATTTAAGAAAATCTTCAAATGATACTATCAGATACCTTAAATCAACCAAAAGCGTTGGCTATATATGCTCTTTTAGGCGCAATATTCGGCATACTGTATATGCTCAACTTATTTACGTGCGCATACTTGATTAAAAGTAAGGTATATAGGCATATTTCTCAAGTACTTTATGTCCTGCTATACGGTTTAACGTGCTTTTTAGTGACTTACGCCTTCTTTGACTACGATCTTAAGATTTATCATATACTGATTTGTCTTTTTATGACAACGTTGATTGCAATTATGATATACCTTCCTATAAAAAAGCGGGATAGCGTCATAACTGAAAAGTGTGACGTCCTAAGAACAAGAGTATCACAAAGTAAATTAGTTAAAAGATTTAAAAAGTAACTATATAAGTACGGTCGGGGTAATTCCGACCTATTTTAATTTAAGTGATGAGCTTTTCCGCCGCAATCGCAGCTTTTGCCGTATCGAATAATGCAATCTCCGCAAATATAACTATGACATTTGTCGCACATATAGGCATTCTCATAATCTACTTGACCTCTACAAATACTGCATCTAGGCATAATTACCTCCAACATTTTGATACTTTTATTATTTCCTAAAGAATATTGAATATTCATACATTAAAAAAGCGGAAGTACAAGCAAATTATTGAACACGTTCAGCAAAAACGGCTTATTTTTAGCCAAATATTATGCTGAATGCCTGAAAAATAAGCAATAATGTGCTAAATTTACTAAAACACGAAGCCCTAAAAATGTTTCACGAAAACCGTGAAACACTAACAGAAAAAACAGTTTTTGATAAGACTTTAGATATCATACTTCTTAAATGCCATTAATCTATGGATATAAAATAGAATAAATATTGAATAAAACTAGTGATTTAAGAACATATTATACTTGAAATTTGTTTCACGATAAACTAAACCGTAAAAGCGTACAAACTAGCCATACAAGAGCGTGAAATGTGTCAATTTTACAATATTTTCACAAAATTGCGATTTTGGGAAATTATCGGCTTTGTTCTTAGATTATTCTCAACTTAATCAATTTGCATATCTCCATTATGCCTATCAACAGTTTACACTTGGCGTAGTATGAGCTAACATATTAAGTAACGCGTTATACAACATAAGATCGGGTACTTCGCTATCAAATTCTAATCCAATATTTTCTGACAACACCGGAAGTTTATTTAGATTGACCGACACGCTCTTTAACGCAATACATAGTGATTACAATCGTGTTAATCAAAAATGTTGCACGTGAAACAATCGATATTAGGTCAGTTATTCTCATCGGCAATACACAAAGCCTATGCAGTTTATCATTACAAATATTCAGCGTTTAATATATATGCAATGCAATTAAACAGACAGGCTACTATTATGTTTTGGCCATTACTTTCCACGACTTGTTTTCATTGTTTTTACACAGTGCCGGCAAACGCAAGATTAGCAGGGCACCTGCGTAAAGCCATATGCCTAACAACTATTTACCAATCGCTAGATTGCGCATATTGGCAGTTTATTAATTGAGATGTTATTTTATGCGGCGCGTCATCGCCAACTTACAATTCTGAGAGCTTTGTGCGCAATAAGTGAAAAGCGACGCTAGCCCTATCCTAACCATATTCAACTTTTGCGCGTCTTATCATGATATTTCTTTAATTCGTTATTGTCATTTTATATGCTCCACATAATGCGCACTCTATTTATTCTATATTCCCATTGGTGATAACAATTGCTAAATATCTTGCCGCGTTCTATATAATGCGTTTACACCGGCAATATTGCTGATATAAACATAGCGTTATACATGACGCGCTTTCGCGCATTAGAGCTTATAACTTTTCCTCAACGCCTTTAATATACGAATCTGTTATCTTGCCGTTATTGGAGAACACATCCAAATATTCAAACAAATTATACTTACAAACCATATAATCATCTAAAGCCGTTATTTCGACTGCTATTCGCTTTAAGACTAGAAGTACGTTATTTACGTTGCACGTGAAAAAGTATTTAAGTGCTTTCGCTAATTTAAACTTATTTTGCCATATAATGCAGAATTACTAAACTAACCAAACTATATACGCAACGTTAAGCCGTTAGCTAGATAATAAATACTTTCGATTGATCGCGACAATTTTATAGACTTTAACTTCAATAAGTTGGGGATCAGCATAATAATACTACTGCGATAGCAATTATGATTTCTTTAGTACAATTATTCACTTGCTCTAGCTTTTGATAATTTTTTCATGCAATAAGACGTAGGGAAATATAAACACGTTCTAGCGTTTAATTGAGTTGCAACGTTATTACGCAGATAATCATTTGTATATTGGCAAGAAACCGCAAAGCGACGTACTGCTTATATGCAGTATATCCTACAGTCATAAGTGTAACGTTTCACGTGTAACATTGCTATAGTTTGTACACTGCGTACTTTTATGCTTTCTCCCAATATCGCGTCATTTGGATACAAGTACACCGTGAAAAGTCCACTAAAGTATGTTAAAGCGACTTTTATGTCCAACGGTATTGAATTCTATTTAACTTAGCGTGTTGAATTTTTGTTGAGTAATACTGCGAGTGATTGAAGCTAAGTTTTTTAATGATGCAGTAATGATTACCGCATTAGCAATTAATACTTGCATTACGTCAAGCCTGCATTATATTATGTTGACACCTTATTACGATTAAGCATTTGTAAATTAAGCAGAAGAGATAGCGAGGTATTGATATCAAATTCGCATTTGAATAATGATGATATGTATGACCTCTATAAGATTATTCTTTTGAAGTTCTAAGAGCGTCAAAACAAGTCTTGAGATTAGTAATTCATTTGCAAAAGTTTACCGTGAAAATTAAGTTTAATCTTTATCAGAAAAATTTTTGATTATTATATTTATATAATAATCAAACTTTTAAAATATTTTATATTCAGAGGTCTGTCGCCTATATTGCAGAAGTGTTGCGCTCCTAAAAAAGTATCATTATATAAACTGTTTATTTGATTTAGCCTTTTTATTGTAAGATTTAACGTATTGCAGCCGATCTTTCTCAATATGAACCCAACTGCGGTATATTTTTTAACAACGCAAATTTACTTGACAGTCAGTCGCATTTTCTTTATACTAATATAGCGTAATTATTTTTTATATAAAAAAGGAGACAATAGATATGAAACAGACGTATCAACCCAAGAAAAGACAAAGGTCCAAGGTTCACGGCTTCCGTGAGAGAATGCGTACCAAGAACGGTAGAAACGTAATTAAAAGACGTCGCAACAAGGGCAGAAAGCAACTTACTGCTTAATTGAAGTATGCAAAAAAAGTACAGGCTTAAGAACGGCAGAGTATTCAATTATCTGCACCGAAAAGGCGAGAGCAACGCCAACAAGACGCTTGTACTTGTCCATGCCCCTTCCAAGTACCCTTTGAAAGTGGGCTTTATCGTAAGCAAGAAAGTCGACAACAGAGCAGTAATTCGCAATAAGGTCAGAAGGCGGTTGAGAGAAGCGTTTAGAGCGCTTATCCCATATCTCAAAGACAACGAGAATTATATCGTCATTGCAAGGGAGACTTGCGCGCAAGCGGATTTTGAAGAACTTGCCAATTCTTTAGCGCACGTTCTTATCAAAAGCGACTTGATTGTCGAGAAGATTGACGACTGCGTAGTAAAAGAGCTGAAGCTAAAGCAAAGCGTATTAGACAAAGTCAGATTTGAGTAAGGCATACGGACGATAAATGAAAAGCGGAAATTTTTTAATTCAATATTACAAGCAATTTATCAATCCGGTAATTGGTGGCAAGTGCAGACATATTCCGTCTTGTTCGGCATATATGGGACAAGCCATATCCAAGAAAGGATATTTTAAAGGCTCTGCAATGGGCGTAGCTAGAATATTGAGGTGCAATCCCTTTTCAAAAGGCGGTTTTGATCCCGTGAAAGACGACATTAAAGGAAATGCAAAATGGCTATTATGAGTTATAGTTTGCTGGCAGGCGTTAGCGCAATTTGGAAGCCTATCATCAGCCTGCTAGATTGGATGAACAGCGGTATCGGCAACTTCGGTTGGACGGTAGTGGTGTTTTCTATTATGTTGCGTTTGTTAATTTTGCCACTTGACGTATGGCAAAAGTTGACGATGCGCAAGCAAAAAGCCAAAATGGACGCGCTTCGTCCTCAACTTGAAAAAATTCAAAAACAGTACGCCAACAGACCCGACCTTTTGAGACAAAAACAATTTGAACTTCAAAAGGGCTCGATGAATATTTTTACTTCCTGCTTGCCGATGATTTTCACACTCTTGATATTCACGTTGGTATTCCAAGGGTTCAGAGAGTATATCGTCAACTACAATCAAACTATCGTAAGCAATCTTTACAACGACGTATATATTGAATTCTTTAAAAATCCAGAATACGTTGATAGAATTTTGCAAGCATACAACAACGCGCTTGTAGAAAATGGAAAGGCTATGGTCGAGACTTATTTGGACGGCTCTACCGCATCCGGCTTTATCGATGGCTTCGTGCCGTCATACGCTTATATCAGCGACGCAGGACTGGTTGCAGACCTCAACGCTACTTTGGTCACGGGTTATAAGCCAGAAGGTTGGCTGTGGGTCAAAAACGTATTTATGTCCGACACCTGGGCAAACGTAATCCCAAGCTTTTCCAACTTCACTTCGACGAGAATAGGCGGTATTGGCGCGACTCTCCCAAGTATGGCGGGCGTGTCTTACGACCAACTTATGACGCCAATAATCAGCAGTTATAATAAGACGAGTTTTTGGAATTTGAGCAAATGGAACGGTTATTTCATACTTCCTATACTCTCGATTGCAACGAGCTTGTTCTCAACAATGCTACAACAAAAAATGCAACCTGTGCAAATGACAGGCGACGCGGCTCAACAAAAGCAACAACGCATAATGACCAAGACTATGACGTATATGATGCCTCTCGTGCTTGGATTCTTTGCGATAATGTACAGCACTGCATTTGCAATATACTATTTCGTCAGCAACTTTATGACGACGGTTACTTCCATTACCTTCAACCTCATCGTGAAGAGCGTAGACAAGAAAAAGGCAAATCAACCTATTATTATCCAAAAAAACGTACAGCCTAACAACTCCAAAAAGTCCAATAAGGCAAAGAGATAATAGGTAAAACGACTACAAACAATTTAAACAGACAAATCGTAATATGAGACTATAATTAAGTGAGTGTGACGAACTTGATTAGAGGCTCGAAGGAGAAATAAATGAAAAGTGTAGAAATTACTGCCAACACGTACGAGGAGGCGCTCAAGCAAGCTCTTGAAGAACTTGGCCTTGAAGAGAGCCAAGTCGTGGCAGAAAAAGTAAAAGAAGCGGGTCTTATCCGCAAAAAAATTACCGTCAAGGTTACGGAAAAAGTAACCGGCGCAACAATGGTAAAGGACTTTATCAACGGTATTATTCAAAAAATGAATATCAATTGCGTAGCCGAAGTTGAGGAGAAAGAAGACGCTTTCTACGTCAACCTCACAGGCGAAGACACCGGAACTCTTATTGGATACAGAGGCGATGTACTTGACTCTCTCCAATACCTTTCGCTTTTGGTAGTCAACAAATGCAATCCCGACAACAAGAGACTTGTTATCGACGGCGAAAATTACAGAGAGAAGAGAACAGCGACTCTTTCCAAGCTTGCCAAAAAGATTGCTTTCAGAGTAGCAAAATCGCACAAGGCAGAATCGCTTGAGCCAATGAACCCATTTGAGAGAAGAATCATTCACTCGGCTTTGCATGACGACAGATTTGTCACGACGGAAAGCCACGGCGAAGAGCCAAATAGATACGTCGTTATCGCTCCTAAAAAGCCTGCTTTTGATAAAGAAAGAGGGGACAGACGCAATAATGACAGAAGAGATAACAATCGCGCTTCAAAACCAAAGACGGAAAGACAACCCGTTGAAAGAGCTCAACAAGAACCGCGCAACTTCAACAAGACCGGCGTAACGAGAATGAAAACTTACGGCGGAGATATGAAAAAGTTCTTTTGATGTGTTGGGCTTAAAGTGAGGTATCGCAAGTTTACAGTATGTTTGGCTCAAAGGTAGGCTAGGCAAGTATAAAATGCATCTTTTACACCAATCTACCTCTTGACTCACGTCGACGTACATCAAGTACGACGGCTTTCATCAAAAAATATCTTGACGCAAAATCTACTATTTTATCCGTTGCCAATCTCCCTTCTCGCCAAACGAGAGGGGATTCTTATTCTTTCGATACTGCGGGCTTTGCCATATAATTTTTTAATGTCATTTCGACCGCAGCGGAGAAATCTCTATCAGTATATAAGACCCTTCGGCTGCGCTCAGGGTGACGCATTTAAAGCGAAAATAAAACCTTGACTGCGTCATTCTGAGCGCAGCGGAGCGGAGTCGAAGAATCTAATGTAAATATAAAAATCCTTTTGGAGAACTCAACCTATGAATAACATACTCAATCTCAACAGCTTTGATAATGACTTTTGGACTGCAATAGATAAATTGGTATCGGACAATAAGATAATTATTGACCGCCCAAATGGTACTGCGCATCCTAAATACTGTAATATAATTTACAACGTAGATTACGGCTATTTGCAAAATACCAAGTCTATGGACAATGGCGGTATTGATATATACGTGGGTTCTCAGAAAGAAAAAAATGCAAACGCAATAATTTGTACCGTTGATTTGCTAAAAGGCGATAGCGAAATCAAAATACTTTTGGGTTGCACTGATATGGAAAAACAATCCATATATCAAACTATAAATTGCAATGCAAATATGAAAGGTATATTGATAAATAGAGAATGATTTTATATTTCTTTTATAGGCAATCTAATTACCGTTTTTAACTTTGAGACGTCGCATTTTCTCGGATCGCTCAAATATATCTCGTGATGAAAGCGAGTATCGTTGATATCTATTTCATAGCCATTGGCTTTTGCGTACTCATGCATATTAGCTATAGTTTGAGGCTCGTCGTCGTAAGATCCGATATGCATGCACTGAACGCAAATACCCTCGTCATAAGTCAAGAATTCAACCTTTGAAAAATCTGTCTTTTTCTTTTTAGTAGCTTCGCTTATTGCCCAATCGAAATCTGCCTTTTTGACAAAGTCCGGCAGGCGAATAAGAGATATGAAATTAAAGTTTTCTTTATGCGCGTAATCTATATTTGCGTTGTTTCCTTGCCACCAAAACCCCTCAAGCGGGGGAACGACGTAATCAAAATATCCGTCGATTTTGTAATCGCACTTGTAGCTCATTTTGATTGTAAACGCTATTGCATACAAAAGCCCAATAGATTGTTTGTATTCGCCGTCTTCTTCATTGGGATTGCCTTTGCCTCTTACCGCAATATAATTGATTTTGGGTATAGTGACGATAGCAGGTTGATTTTGGGGCAAATAAAATTCTTTGTATTCTTTCTTAAAGTCAAAAGGCATAAATAAAACTCCGTTTTTGATACGCCAATTATATCAAATGAAAGTTTAATCTGTCAAACCTATTGAATATGCGCTAAATTTTTGATATAATTTTGCTATGAAGAGTAAATTGAGCTCAACTAAAAAAATAGTCATAGGAATAGCAACGCCTATTACTGCAATCGCTTTGATATTCTCAATTTTGTGTATCGTAACGACTTGTATGTATTCCGCGACTTTTTTGAATAGAACGCTTTCGCATTGGGATTCAAGCGTTGAGGATTACAAAGTATTTCCCCAAAGAGCGGTAGAAAAAAGCGACACCCCATACATGTATACCCAAAATATAAACGAGTCAATTGGTAATATAAAAGTCGAATATTCAAATAAGAAAATATCTTTAAATAATTTCATCAATAAAACTGATACTACCTCCTTTATTATAGTAAAAAACGACTCTATAATATACAGTCAATACGCAAATGGATATGACGATAATTCAATATATACTTCGTTTTCTATGGCGAAGTCCGTCGTTTCACTCTTGATTGGCAAGGCGATAGAGGACGGATTTATAGACAGTGTAAACCAACCCATTTCTGATTTTATATTTGAATTTAAAGACTTACCGATTGGCAAGACGACGATAGAGCAGTTGTTACTTATGCGATCTGATATAGTATACGATGAAAACAAACCTCTATGGTTTGGCGACGATACTCTTACCTATTGGTATGACGATTTGAAACAACTTGCATTGAAGCACACCAAATTGACTGACAAATACAACGGTAAATTTCATTATAATAATTACCATCCATTGTTGCTTGGCATTATATTAGAGCGCAGCACGGGCATGACCGTTTCGCAATATTTTCAACGTGAGATATGGCAAAAGATAGGCGCAGAGTATGACGCGTCTTGGAGCCTTGACAGCCAAAAGGCAGGTTTTGAAAAAATGGAAAGCGGTATCAATTTCAACGCCGTGGATTTCATAAAAATAGGCAGTATGGTTTTGCGCGGCGGTTATTGGAACGGACAACAAATTATCAACAAAAGTTGGCTTGACGTATCCACTACTTGTGAATTTCCGCTTAAAAATGACGAATATAAAAAGACATTTCTCGAGGATAAAAATATTGGTTACAAATATATGTGGTACAGTACTCGGTCTCAGCAGTCGGGATACGATATCATTGCTTGGGGTAAATCGGATCAAATACTATATATTTCGCCCGCAAACGATATAGTCGTTTTACGCACAGGAAAGAGCGACGGCAAAGTTAACAATTGGGTAGAAACAATTAAAGATATTATTACAAATTTAATCTGTAAAACCTAATAAATAATCTGCGCTGACATCTAATATTTTGCAAATTAATAATAACACATCTATAGACGGTATATTTTCGCCTGTACAATATCTACTTATGGCACTTTGCGAAACAAATACCATTTTAGCAAGTTCACTTTGTGTTAAACCATTATCATGTAATAATTCAGTTAATCGATCTTTAAATTTATTCATATAATTATTATACAAATTATTATTTTAAATGTCTTAACATATGGCTCAAAGCCTTATATATTTAAAATTGTTATTATTTTCCAAGTCAAAACTTAAAAAATCGTCGGCGATCCGAGTCCCGACGTTAGGGGAAAAAGACGGCTGATATACGCAATCGGTTACTTAATATGATAATAATTACTTGCCTAAACAAAACTTGCTAAATATAGTATCAATAATATCCTCGCTTGCGGTATTGCCGGTAATTGCGCCTAAAGCGAAATAAGCGTCGCGCAAATCAATCAGACTGCATTCGGTGGGCAGAGAAGAGTAACTCAATTTAGAGTTTTTAAGACTTGCAATGGCAGCGCGTATTGCCTGCGCGTGACGTTCGTTGGTAATTATATTGCCGTTGGTATCCACGCTGGAATCTATGAAAGTATTTACGATTGCCTTTTTAAGTTCTTCTATACCCACGTTGTTTTTTGCGCTTATTTTTACGCCGTCGCGCTCGTCTTGCGCGGTATCGCATTTGTTGATTACAAGCATGACTTTGTTGTTGCCGTCAAAGCTCTTTATCAAATTGTTTTCGTATTCGTTTAGCTGCCGTCCCGCCTCAGTGACAAACAAGACTATATCGCTGCCTTTTGCTGCCTGTATGCTTCTCTCTACGCCCATTGCTTCGACTATATCGCTAGTATCGCGTATACCTGCAGTATCAATGAGTTTAAGCATAACTCCGTCGACTTCGACGTATTCCTCAAGGCTGTCTCTGGTAGTGCCTGCAATGTTCGTCACTATAGCTCTGTCCTTGCCGACAAAAGCGTTGAGAAGAGAAGACTTGCCTACGTTGGCTTGACCTACTATTGCCACGTTGATACCTTGTCGAATATATCCGCCCACCTTTGCCGTGGCTACAAGCTTTTCAAGCTCGTCAATTAGATAATCCGTCGTATTACTTGCGTTAGACTTTGCTTCTTCTTCCATCTCTTCGGGATAGTCAAGGCTTGCTTCAAGCTCTGATACGCAATCAAGTAGAGTAGTTTGCAAGTCGTTTATCTTATCTGCAATATCTCCGGTGGAAAGTCTATAACTTGCGTTGAGAGAAGCAATGCTCTCGCTGTTAATCATATCTATTATGCCTTCTGCGTCGCTCAAAGCGATTTTGCCGTTGAGAAAAGCCCTCTTTGTGAACTCGCCCTTATCTGCAATTTCGCATCCATTTTTGAGGCACGTTTTGAGAATTTCGTCAATGAGTCTTACGCCGCCGTGGCATTGAAATTCCACAATATCTTCGCCGGTATAAGAATGCGGAGCTTTGAAATATACCGCAAGTATATTATCCTTAAATGCGCCTGCGTCAATACTGCCATAATACATATAATTAGGCTGAGCGTCTTTAAAACTTGCAAGCTTTTTGCAACTGAAAATTGACGAGGCAATCTCCAACGCTTTGTCTCCGCTCATTCTCACAATGGCTATTGCGCCCCTACCAATTGGGGTGGATATTGTGGCTATCGTTTTCATAATTAAATTATATCATAATTATCATTGTATTTGCAAATAATACGCGCCTATGTTATAATTAAAGCGTTATGTTGGAGAGCTATCAAAAGAATTACGACGCAATAGTAATAGGTTGCGGACACGCGGGAGTTGAAGCGTGTCTTGCCTTGGCGCGTCTCGGACATAAGACTTTGGCGGTAACTCTCTCGCTTGACGCAATAGCTTTTATGGCATGCAATCCTGCAATAGGCGGTACGGCAAAAGGTCATCTCGTCAGAGAAATTGACGCTCTCGGCGGACAGATGGGTAAATCTGCCGACAATAACTTACTTCAAATTCGTATGCTCAATATGGGCAAAGGAGCGGCAGTTCAGTCGCTGCGCGGACAAGCTGACAAGACGCTGTATCATCACTATATGAAGAATATAATGGAGACCACTCCCAACCTTGATATTTTGCAGGGTGAAGTGGCTCAGATACTTACGAAAAACGGCGCTGTATACGGCATAACGACTACTTTGGGACAGACCTTTTACGCAGACAGTATTGTGGTCGCTACGGGCGTATATCTCAACGCTCATATCATAATTGGCGACAACGTTACCAAGACTGGTCCAAACGGATTTTCAAGAGCTACCCGCCTTACCGACAGCCTTATCAATCTCGATATACCTACGCGCAGATTTAAGACGGGCACGCCCGCAAGAGTGGATAAAAACAGTATTAATTTTGACGTGATGCAAGTGCAAAACGGCGACGATAATATATATCCGTTTTCATTTATGACAAAGGGATTCGTACCCAATAAAGAGGTATGTTATCTCACTTATACCACTCAAAAGACAAAAGATATTATCATGGCAAATATCGACAGATCTCCGCTTTACAACGGCTCAATTCACAGCATTGGACCGAGATACTGTCCGTCAATCGAAGACAAAGTAATGAGATTTGCCGACAAAGAACGTCATCAGATTTTCATTGAACCCGAGAGTAGTTTAACCAATGAAATGTACGTGCAGGGTATGAGTTCGTCAATGCCATTTGACGTCCAACTTGAGATGTATAAGTCGGTAATAGGATTGGAAAACGTCAAGATTATGCGCTTTGCTTACGCAATCGAATACGACTGCATTGATTCGCTTTGTCTTACTCCTTATCTTATGGTAAAGCATATCAAGGGACTTTTCCTTGCAGGTCAGCTCAACGGCAGCAGCGGATATGAAGAAGCAGGCGCGCAAGGACTTGTAGCAGGCATAAACGCGTCGTTGTATCTTAAGAATAGACAACCTCTCGTATTGACGCGAGATTCGTCTTATATCGGCGTTTTAATCGACGACTTGGTAACCAAAGGAACAAACGAGCCTTATAGAATGATGACTGCAAGGGCGGAACACAGGTTGTTATTACGTCAAGAAAATGCAGACAGCAGACTTACTCCGATAGGCAGAGAAGTGGGACTCGTTGACGACGAGAGATGGCAAGCTTATACTCAAAAAATGCAGACTATTCAAGATATTTCAAATATGCTTGATAAGACCCTGCCTCCTAAAGAATATAGAGAATTTTTTGAAAATATAGGCGAACCCGTGCCTAATAATGCGCTTTCTTACAAAGATATGTTGAAGAGAGCAAGTATATCTTTTGATATGCTTATGCAAAACTTTGACGAGTTAAAAGACCTTGACAAGAGATGCTTTGAAGAAGTCCAGACGGCAGTTAAATACGAAGGTTATCTCAACAAACAAAAAGCTGTAATTGACGATATTAACAAGCTTGAGAATAAAACTCTTCCGCAAGATATTGATTATTCGCAAATCAAAGGATTGAGGATTGAAGCAAGACAAAAGTTAGATAAAATAAAACCTCTCAATTTGGGACAGGCCTCGAGAATAAGCGGAGTATCACCTGCGGACATAACGGTGCTTTTGGTATACCTTTCAAAGGCAGGTAAATAACAATGCAGCTGGATATTCTCAAAGATTATTTAATAAATAAGAGTTGTAAAAATACCTGTGAAAATGGCGAAAAGTCACTTTATCAGAGTAAAGTTTCGCAAAATAATAGCGATATTTCACTTTATTACGATAAAGTTTCACTTTACTTGACTAAATTTTCACTTTACTACGATAAATTAATAGAGTGGAATAATAAATTCAATTTGACGGCTATCACAGGGCTCGAAGACGCGCAAATAAAACACTTTATCGACAGTATTTTGCCAAACGATTTACTTGACAAAAGCGAGAATATTTGCGACGTGGGTTGCGGAGCAGGCTTTCCGAGTATTCCATTGGCGATACTTAATCCCGACAAAAAATTCACTCTTGTGGACAGCGTCAACAAAAAGATTTCCTTCATTAATTATATCATAGAATTACTTGAATTGCCAAACGTAACTGCAATACATTCTCGCGTAGAAGACTTTGTAAAAGACAATTTTCAAAGTTTTGACGCTTGCGTGGCAAGAGCTGTCGCAAGTATGCCCACGCTTGCGGAGTATACGTTGCCACTTATTAAAAAAGGCGGTATTTTGTTGGCGTATAAGGGTATAAATTATAAAGAAGAATTAGAACAGTGTTCAAAAATACTAGATATTTTAAAAGGTAAATTGAAAGACGTAAATGAGTATGACTTGACTGATGAAGAAAAAAGATTTGTACTTGTTATACAAAAAATAGGCGATTGTCCAAAAAAATATCCCAGAAATGGCAATAAACCAAGACTTCAACCTATTTTAGGTTGAATATTTAAGTTGCATATCTAAAATTTCTTTGCTATAATAGATATAAACGATAAGTTGAACGCTATTCACAACTTTTTTCGTCAAAAGGGAGTAATAATTTAATTATGAAAAACGATAATAATATGGACGCAGATAAAAATATCAAAACTTATGACGTCAACGGTAATCTCACTCAAGGCGTTGAGATTTTACCTTTGGATAGCATTGTTCCCAATCCTGACCAACCGAGAAAAAAGTTTGATGAAAATTTACTTGAAGAATTAGCTATTTCTATTAAAAATCAAGGTCTTATTCAACCAATCATTGTTTGTCCTATGGGCAACGGTAAATATAAGATTGTAGCAGGCGAGAGAAGATATAGGGCAAGCAAAAAAGCCGGCATTACTACAATTCCTGCAATAAAGAGATATTACAACGACAGAGAAATAAAGGAAATTTCTCTTATTGAAAATCTTCAAAGACAAGACCTCAATCCAATCGAAGAAGCGCAGGCGTATAAGGCTTTGATAGACGAATTTGGATTTACTCAAGAACAACTTGCTGATAAACTTGGCAAATCCCGTCCGGTCGTTACAAATTCTTTGAGACTTTTGACTCTTAATCCAGTCGTAATAGATATGGTTATCAACGGTAGAATATCCGCAGGCCATGCAAGATGCCTTACTTCTATTAAAGATTACGTAGTTCAACATACCTACGCTTTGGCATGTTGCGACAAACAACTCAGCGTAAGACAGTTGGAACTTATGGTAAGAAATTATCTCAAGACAGATCCCAACGATGAAGAACGTAAGAAAAAGGCAATACCCGAACTTACTATCGAGCTTAAAGATTTAGCAAATATAATGCAAAGAAAGTTTGGAACAAAAGTCAATGCGGTAGGCAATAACAACAAGGGTAGAATATATATAGATTATTATTCGCCTGCAGATCTTGACAGAATTTACGAAATTCTTGATAAAATTAACTAATTATTTATTTAAAAAATTATATTAAGACGGCAAATCGTAAGATATGCCGTTTTTTTTTAACTTTTACAAATCAGTGAATTTCAAAACTTGTTCACAGGTCCAC
>CAMWQA010000039.1 GCA_947176265.1 uncultured Clostridia bacterium
GCATAGAGATACCTCTCCTTGCAAGATACTCTCTCGCAATTTTGCCCGCGTCCGACCTGAGATTTTGATGGAAATAATTTGCCGTCTCTCTCATCATCTCAAAGAGCTTGTCCTTATGTTTTTTCAATCCGGCATTTTTGTCGTTATTTGAAAAATCGGGAATTGGCATCTTGTATTTATCGGCAAGAATTTTCACTGCGCCCATGAAGTCGGTATGCTCTAGCTCCTGCACGAAAGATATGGAGTCTCCGCCTACTCCGCAACCGAAACAGTGATAAGTCTGTCTCTGCTCGTTAATACAGAACGACGGCGTTTTTTCGTGATGGAAAGGACAACACGCCCACTTTCTACTGCCTTTTGCTTGCAAGGAAATATACGAAGATACTACCTCCGCTATATCGGCTTTTGATTTAAGTTTTTCCAACCATTCGGAAAAATTTTCTGCCATAATATCCTCGCTTTTCTTCCGTACAATAAATTATACGACGTGCGCGCGAAAAGTCCTACATGAAATTTTAAATAAAATATTAAAATAACGAATGATAACTTAAATGTTTTGCGATAACCTTTCGTTCGGCGAGAAGAGAGATAGGCGAAGAATAAAATATCAGATTTTTTGGCAAGATAGTTTTTGACGAGCGACGTCGTACTTGCCGTACGTCGCCGTGAGCCAAATGCTAGATTGGCGGAAAAGATGCATTTTATATTTGCCTAGCCTCTCTTTGAGTCGAACGCTCTATTTACCTGAAGCGCCGTAGTTGGACAATACTCTCGCCGACGGATCGTCTACGTCGCAACCCTCCCAAGACTTGTTGGGCATCCAAAAGTCTACTACCATTTCAGCCTGATGAGGATAATACTTTTCAAAAATCTCTCTGTACATTAGACTCTCCTTGGTAAAAGGCATTGCGTGGTACGCGTACTTTTGACGCTTTTGCTCAAACTCTTCGTCGGTGTAAAGCGTGGCTGCGTACTCCTTGATATAGTCCACCATTGAGTGACCTACCGCGTCGGAGAACGCCGCTTTTTCTCTATACAGTATGCTTTGCGGCAAATAGTCACCCTCAAACGCTCTACGCAAGAGATACTTACCTTTGCCGTAGGTATTGAGTTTTTTGGCAGGATCTATAGCCATAACGTACTTGACAAAATCAAGGTCGCCAAACGGCACGCGCGCCTCGAGCGAGTTTGCAGATATACATCTATCTGCGCGCAACACGTCGTACATATAAAGCTCGCTGATTCTCTTGACGGCTTCTTTCTGAAACTCCTCTGCGGACGGCGCAAAGTCGGTGTACTTGTATCCAAAAAGTTCGTCGCTGATCTCGCCCGTCATAAGTACTCTCACGTCGGTGCGCTCGTGTATTGCCTTGCATATCAGATACATACCTATGCTTGCTCTGACGGTGGTAATGTCAAAAGTCTCGAGAACTTGAATTACCTTGTCGACTGCGCCTAGCACGTCTTCCTTAGTGATGATTATTTCGCTGTGATCGCTGCCTATATAGTCTGCAACCTCTTTTGCGTACTTGAGGTCGATTGCGTCTTCGCTCATACCAATGGCAAAGGTGCGTATCGGCTTATCCATCAACTTTTGCGATACCGAGCATACAAGCGAACTGTCGAGACCGCCCGAAAGCAAAAATCCAAGCGGAGCGTCGGAATCAAGTCGCTTTTCTATGCCTGCAACGAGCTTGTCGTGTATGTTTTTGCATATCGTATCCAAATCGTCTTTAATATACTTATCCACCGCCGTAGGGTCTGCGTAGCGGACGAACTTGCCGTCTGCATAATAATGTCCCGGAGGGAAAGGCATAACCTTGTCGCATAAAGGCGTCAGGTTTTTTGCTTCGCTTGCGAATGCGATTTTGCCGGTCTTGCTGTATCCGTAGAACAACGGTCGAATACCTATCGGGTCTCTACCAGCGATAAGGCTGTCTCTCTTGCTGTCGTAAATGACAAGCGCAAATTCGCTGTCGAGACTTTTGAACATATCAAGTCCCATTTCGCGATAAAGCGGCAATATGATTTCGCAGTCGCTGTCCGACTTGAAAGTATATTTAGCTTTTAATTTTTCTTTGATTGGTCTAAAACAATAGATCTCGCCGTTGCAAACAACATAATCTTCGCCGAGAGCAAAAGGTTGCATACCTTCCTCTGTCAAACCCATAATTGCAAGTCTGTGAAAACCTAAAATACTTGATTTGGTCTCGACGATTCTCGTATCGTCAGGACCTCTTGAAATTGTTGCGTCAAGAGCCTTTTTGAACTCCTCAATTGCAACGTCTTTGCCGTCATAACCCATAATTGAACACATAAGTGAACCTCCTAAAAAAATACAGCATTAATCCTTATTTTAGGACGAATGCTGTAATCCGCGGTGCCACCTAACTTATTGATACGGGTATATCAATCACTTTTACTTTCTGACAAAAGCTTTGGCTGTAACGGGCCTTCCCGTCTCCCCTACTCTCTTTCGATTTGGGTTTGCGCTCATGAGTGTTATTCATTGAATGCTACGATTGGGTTTTCACCATTCCCAAATCTCTGTGCGCAGCCAAAGTTCAATTACTTCTCTCAATCTTCACTTTGTATTTTTAGTATATGCCCATATTTTTCGATATGTCAATTATTTGAAAAAAGTTTTTTTATTTTTTTATATATAATTGTTCCTGTATTTTTATTATTTCAATTATAGTAGTTTCGCGCGAGTGCGGAGAGTGGCGCAGATTTTGTCTCAGCTAGAGCGACCGAGCGGTAAGCGTACTAGCCGTACGTGACCCCGAGAGTCGACTCGCCGATTAGGCAAAAGGTGCGCCGCTATACGCAGTCGGTTGCTTACTTTTTGCTTCTCAAAGAACGTTGCTCTTTGAGAAGATCGTTGTATCTTTCGATTTGGTCCTCTCTGAGGTCTATCATATTCTTTGCAGCCTTGCATGCTTGAGCGTCGGATATTATGACTTCCGTCTCTTTGACTTTTATCTTCGTGCCGTCGCCCGAAGCGTCTCTCTTGATGTCCTTCAAATACTCGTCTTCCATCTTGAAGAGCGCAACCACAGTATCTTTCTTGATTGTCAACTTCATAAGCGGATTGACCGTAGACTGCCCGAATACTATGAAGTAAGTCGACTTCTTCTCTTTGCACTTGTCTTTCGTCAACGCGTACTGTCTCAATCCGTCGAAATACTTTTGCTGTTGCTTAGACAATTGAGCGTAAGCCTCGTCAAGAGTAAGTTTGGGCGCAACTTCCTTCTTTGGCTTTGCTTCTGCCTGTACTTGGACTTTGACCTCTTTCTCAACTATCTTCTCGACAACCTTTTCTACGGGCACTTCCTTGACGACTTCTTTCTCGACGATTTTCTCCACAGGGACTTCGACGATTTTTTCCACGACCTTTTCAATGGGAACTTCTTTCTCAATAATCTGCGGCTCTGCAGTTTGCTTTGCCGACAAATCGGCAAGTTGTTGCATAATCGTCTTTTGTCCTTCTACAAGACTCTTTATAGTCTCATCGTTTGCATTGACTGCCGCAACTTCTCTTTCTATAATTTTTTCAGTCGGTTGCTCGGCAATCTTTTTCATAAGCTTTTGAATTGTGTCTTCATTCTTTGCCGTCTTTTCAAGAAGTTTCTCCACAAGCTCATCGTTGGTAGATGCCTGTTGAGGTAAAGCTTGCTGCACATTTGGCAAAAGTCCTGCAACCGCATCGGAGATAAGTCCTCTCATCTCGTCTATGCCCATGCCTTGTTGCATTGAGTATCCGCCGTTGTTTCCGCCCATCATTCCCATGAGCATCATACGCATACTTTCGTCGCGCTTGCGCTCGTCGAGTTCCTTTTGATTGCGGTTGTATTCTTCGAGTTGCTCTTCGTACTCCTCTTCGGCTTTGTCGCATCTGCTCTTGGCTATTAACATCATTATCAACGATACTACCGCCAAGCCCATCAACACGCACGCCATCGCCGTCCATACGGTCGTAGCTATACCCAAGTACGCCCCTGCGTACGCCGTGCTCAACTTGTCTGCTTTCTTGTTGAACTTCTTGCGCTTACCGTTGTAACTTGCAGTCTTGGACAGGAAGATTATCGTCAAGATAATGCTTATAACTCCCGCTATAATCTGCCATAGCGGCATATTCCTAAGTTTCTTCATCAGCTCGTTAAACGATTCTTCGTCGCCTATGCCTATATTGTTGCCGTTTCCGCCGTTGTTTTTGACCGTAAATTCCTGCTGTTCCGTCTGAGTCTCGTTGGGCAATACTTCTCCGCTTTCAGATACGAACTCATAATTGTTCACGTTGGTTCCTGTAAGTATAGCCTTGACCTTATAGCTCTTTCCTGCTTCCAACTTAGCTCCGTCAGAAAGCTCGTTGCCCTCGCTGTCGTAATAGATATATCCTACTACTTGCTTTTGCGCTTCGCTTAAGTTGGCAATCGTAGGTATTTGTCCGCTACTATCCCATACCGCCTTTATCTTTGCCTTGGCTATGCTAAACGGCATCTGACTTTGCGCAAGCGCGTATTCCTCTTCGTCTTCGTCGTTCAAACTCAACACTACTATATAATCTCCCGCGTCAGTAGGCGCTTTGTCAAGTTTGTTTTCGGGACTTACGCTTCCCTTATAATACGTCTTGTTTATTCTGCCTACGTCCAACATTCCCGCAGTAACTTTCAACTCTGAGCCGTGCGCGCTTCCGTCATAAGTAAAACTCGTAGATGATAACGTTACCGTTATTTTTTCATTGTCGCTTCCCACCTTGAACGACGTCCTCTTGGTGGCTTCGCTTATCTCGTAGTTTACCGCAGCGTTGTCCGTCAATACCGCTTCTACCCAATATCTTACAGAGCTGTCGCCAACGATTATGTCGTCAAGAGCTATTTCATCTCCTACGCTTGCTCCGTTGGATTTATAATATTTATACTTTGTAGCGTCTACGTATTGCGCGTTAGTTCCCGTGACTTGCTGTACCTTAAAGTCTTTGCCTATGTCGATCCTTGCCCATTCAAGCGTTAACGTGCCTTTGCCTATACTCCAAGTCAACGACCAATCAAAATCGCCCTCGTACGTGTCAGTATTATTTGGCAACGGCGTGATATAGTTGCTGTCGGTATTGTTAAACCCAAGTACGCTTGCTACGTAATCTTGTTTTGCATTACGACCGCTGTTGCCGTCATACTCCTGCACACTCAACGTAGACGGCAATCCCGTCAATTCCACGCTCTGCGTCTTACCGTTGTATTTCAACGATCCGTCGGTATAATTCCACTTGACCTCGCTCATATCGTACTTGGCTTGCTGTATGTCGTAATGTAGCGAGAAACTTCCGCTGTAAGTAGCTACCGTATTGTCGTAATTGCACAACCATACCGTCACTTTATATAAGGTATTTGCGTCAGTCTTTTCTATATCTCCTTCATATCCTTTAATGCCTTTGCTTGTGTCTATCTTTACTCCCATACTTTGCAGGTTGCTCTCGTCTAAGCTGAACTTAAACGGTCTGCCATTGTACGTCAAAAGCAACTTGCCGTTGGTAAGATCGCCTATTGCCTCATTGTTGACTTTCCATTTGATTTTATCGGGTGTCACGCTTATGCCCCTGCCTACTACGGCAAACTGTATCTCCTTGCTATTATCCTCGATATAGTAATTGCCGTTGGCAGAGCCTATAGAATTCGTCCTCAATTCCACTACGAAGGTATAACTGCCTATCGCCAAATCGTTAGGCATCGTCACAGTCACGCCGTCTGCTCCCGCTTGCTTTGACGCGTCTATATAGTCGTACTTAGCGCTTTCTCCCGACTTGAGATAATAAACGTAATAATCTATATTATCTTTATTTCCATCAATATCGCTCAACCTGTCGTCGGTAATGGTCATCGTGGGCGATTCTCCCGCATCCCAACTCAAGTCTGTATCAGAGCAAGCAACACTCACTCCCAACTTCTTTTGCTTGACTTTAATCTCTATGCTATACGACGCTATATTGTCCTCTGCCGGAGTCTGTCCTGCCGGCGGTTTCCAACAGGTAGATACTCCGTTGTCCGCTAATGCTATATTTACAGTATAAGTATCTACGTCTTTTACGGTAATTACGCCATTGCTATGACTTGCCGTCTTGCCGTTTGCCGACGTGACCGTTACTTTCACTTTGTCCGAATATTGCGATAAGGTAAACGTAATATCTTTGCCCGTATAGTCGCTTTCCTTTGTGGCTATACTAGGTTTGTCTACAGGCGTACGATTTATATCAAAGTCTATGCTATACGTAGTTGCCAACGCATAATTGCAATCGTTGGTAATTTTGAGCGTAGCTTTATACTTACCCACTATCCCAGTTGGATAACCGTTGCACGGCGTATTGCTGATTCTATTCTTGTAATCAAAATCAAAGGTTGGCGCTCGCCCATTTGTGTCGTCATCTCCCGAGTAGATTACTCCGTCGGCTAGTGTGTATTGCGGTACGTTATTATTTAAACTTAAAGTGACGGCTATCTTCTTCTTGGGAATCTTGAATTTAAACTTACGAGAAATTTCCGTCTCGCCTGCGCCCGGATCGCCTTTGAACTTCAAGCCTTTATCCGCCGCTTCTTTTTTGATAGTAGCGATCATATCGTATTCGCCGTTATCCGTCTTACCTGTTGAGCCGTCTTCAAATGCGACTGACATTAAGGACTCTACGTACCAATCGGGAGCTGTTGTAAGCGAAGAAAAATCTTGCTCCAATCCGGTGTATCCCGCTACCGACACGTCTTCCGGCGCGTCAATTGCGCACGCCGCCAACGCCGCGTTTAAATTTAAATGTATCGCGGGACGAACAATCATTTTAGAATATACTTCATTTACCTCTCTAGATGACATTAATTCATTTGTAGCACCATTACTATAGGCTCCTAATGTCTCAACAAAACTTGGATTTTGTTTTGGATTTTGATTAGCGCTACGCAAAAACATTCCCGCCTTGTACCATTCTTCATTAGAATTATCCGCTGGCAAATAACTTGCCTTTTGCGTGTCGGTACATCCCCAAAGATTGCGAATTGTCAACCATCCGGTAGCAGCAAGTTTATGAACGTCGTCTAACGCCGGCAACCATATTTTGTCATTAGTCCAAGAACTTGGGAACAAATTGGGATCGAAATGGTAAGCCGAAAGCGAATTCAACTGTCCATCGCATGAAGGATCATTAGGAGAAGTGTACTGCGCCATTTGCCATGGCACTTGACTTGGCGTGACGATAAAATCGCTTAAATCTCCAGTTGTGAAATCTACAAATTTATTTTTTGTTTTATCCTTTGTCGGATAAGTGTAATTTAGCGGGGCGACTGCCGTACCTTGTCCCCAATTGCCAAGATAACTATTGCCGTTGTTGAGAGTGACGTTGCGGATATAACTTCCGTCATAAGCATTGCATACCATACCGTTTTGCAAATTGGTATAATCTGTGGTATACGTACCGTCCGTCCAAGTACTTCTCTCTTGATTGGACGCTTTTTCCGTTGAATCTACATTTGCAAGCCAAAGCGTAAGCACGGCGTTTTTCCCGCTCTTATCCTTTGCAAGATATACGGGTATCCATACCAAATCTTCATAAGCATTCTTTGCAAGATTATAATAAGTACCGAATTTTATTGTGGTGTCTTTTGTAAAACTTGCCGCATTTTTAACGTCTCCGTTGGTTACGACGCCTTTTATCATTGCTTCCGTATCGCTGTAACTTGCCTTTTTTGCAATCGCGTCGAGATTATCTTTGATAAATACTTCTTTATTGCTGTCGTACAAATTGTTTATCGCGTTAGCAGGCAAAGTGATATACGCCGACGCAGTGTCAGTCGCTCCTATAAACGTAATACTACTCACTAAAATAAGCGCAGTAACTATCAATATCGCTTGACACAAAAATATTGTTTTTCTATTTGTTTTGGTCATAGTTTTTCCTCACTAGTTTTATTCCAAAAAAGGTATACTTTTACTGACCCAAAGGTATTGCAATTTTTTTATTCGTCAAGTATAATATATTTGCAAAATACCGCCTTTTCATGGGCAGTCAGTAAAAGTATACTTTTTTTGGAAAAGCTAAAAATAATTAATTTTTTAGAAAATAATTGTATAAAAATGCCACGCAAATTATTGCGTGGCTTTGATTTTAGTATCTTAAATACATATTTAATTATAACTGCTCTTCGATTATCTCTACGCTGTCAAGTACGAATTTGATGCACGGACGGACTTTGTAATACTCTTCGTCGCGCTCTTGAGGCATATATCCTTCGGTAAGATTCTTGACTTCTTGAAGAAGTTGTCCGCAATTGTCAGAGCCGTTGCGCTCTTTAAATTTTGCTACCATATCTTGTAATATCTTGTACATATCGGCTTTTGCATGTTTTGGATCGTCTGAATGAGATAAATACAATCCCATTACTATTGCGAACGCGCTAACTGCTCCGCACAAATTGCGAGTTCTGCCGAATCCTCCGCCAAAGCCGCACGATACTCCAAGCAATTGCTTTCTGTCCAGCGGCAATATATCTTCAAACGCCAATACTACCGATTGACAGCAATTGTAACCCTCTTTAAATAAATTGTAAGCTTTTTGTTTTCTCGTAATTTCATTTTGCATAAATTATCCTTTTATACAATATGTATGCCTAAACAGACATACATATCATAAGTCGTATACTATTTTTTTGTTCTGTTCGGTAAAACGATAGATACGCAAAAAATAAAACAACGGATTTTTTGTCATATTTGCCTATATTGAGACTGTCGTACTTGCCGTACGTCAGCTGAAATATTGACGAATATGGCGGAAAAGATGTGTTTTAGATTTGCGGAGCCTAGCGTTGAGCCGAACTTATAATGATTCTTTGATTGACTTTGCAGGTTTGAAGTTGAGGACTTTGCTCTCAGCAATCTCTATTTTTTCGCCGGTAGCAGGATTGATACCTTGACGAGCAGGTCTTACCTTAACTTCAAATTTGCCGAAATCAGACAAGTCTACCTTATCGCCTGCCTTAGCAGATTCCATAATGCACTCGATAATTGCGTCGTAGCAAGCCGTAGCTACTTCCTTTGAACAATCTGCCTTTGATGCGACTGCTGCGATTAGTTGATTTTTCTTCATAGTGTTTTACTCCTTTTTTCTAAAATAAATTGTCGTGTCTTGGCAACCTACACCCGCGTATCCAGCGGATAGCAAGTCGTTATGCTCTTGCGTATGAGTGTTGGCTACCCCAATCACATTATCTATTTTAACACCATTTTTTTCCAATTGCAATACTTTTTTAAAACTTAAGTTTTGGTTATTAAAATATGATTTGTCATATCTTTTCAATAGATATATAAAGTCGTATCCTTCGCACATGCGCCAAGTTGCGCGCATCTCAAACCCACGTGAGAAAAAGGTAGACATACTTGCCACGTTTTGGGTGTGGACTACTCCGCAGATCGCTATGCCTCGCCTTTGCGCCTCTTCGCAAGCTAAACTCATCATAAACCCCGCAACGCCCTGCCCTCTGTAGTCCTCGTCCACCATAAGTCCGGAACTTTCATAGGCGCGCTTTAATCCTATATCATTGAAAGAATTGATTAGATTTGCAAGCGTAGACGCGTACTCTTCGTCAAAATCAATTGCGAAAGTGGCTATTAATCTATCATTGTCAAACAAACCCCAAAAACAGCCGTCAGTCAACACTGCGCGCAATTCTTCGTCCTTATAGGGATAAAAGAATTCGATATGCTCAAGCTTTGACCTTTGAGTATCAAGAAAAGTCTTGACAAAAACAAAGTCACTCTCTTGCATTTTGCAAAGAGAGTAACTCTTGTAAGCATTATCCTTAAGCCTAATCATTTGTGTCCCATCAACTTGACGAGCACGGCTTTTTGCGCGTGCAATCTGTTTTCCGCTTCGTCAAATATCTCGGGATGATTGTCTATCACTTGGGCGGTTATCTCTTCGCCTCTGTGCGCCGGCAAGCAGTGCAATACCATTGCGTCTTTCTTTGCGACTGCCAAAGTCTTGTCATTGACTTGATAGCCAGCAAAAGCCTTTTTGCGCTCTTCGGCTTCGCCCTCTTGTCCCATTGACGCCCATACGTCGGTATAAATTACGTCAGCGTCCTTGCACGCTTGCAATACGTCGTCCGTCATCAAGAACTTGTCGCCGTAAGCCTTTGCAAATTGCAAAACTCCGCTGTCGGGCTGATGCGTCTTGGGGCATGCGATTGCCACGCGCATACCTACTTTGAGACAGCCAACGATAAGCGAATTTGCCATATTGTTGCCGTCGCCGACAAAAGTCAATTTGAGATTGTCAAACTCGCCCTTATATTCTCTTATGGTCATAAGATCGGCAAGCACTTGGCACGGATGCGCATAGTCAGTCAAGCCGTTGATAATTGGTATCGAACCGTACTTTGCCAAATCCTCTACTTCCTTTTGCTCAAAGGTACGGATCATAATACCGTCCAAATATCTCGACAGTACTTTTGCCGTATCCTCAACGGGCTCGCCTCTGCCTATTTGCAAATCGCGGTTGGACAAAAAGAGCGCCTGTCCGCCAAGTTGATACATACCCGTCTCAAAAGACACCCTCGTACGCGTGGACGACTTTTGAAATATCATTCCAAGGCTCTTGCCCTTTAAATACTCGTGCGGTATATTGTGTTTTTTCTCATATTTCAGTTGGTCTGCAAGATTGAGTATTTCAATAATCTCGCTCTCGCTCAAGTCGGATAATTTCAATAAATGTTTCATATTTCCTCGTTAATTTATTTTTTTATATCGATTTTTATTTAGTTTTCATAATCAATAGTAGGCACAAAAGAAAACAATTTTACCTGTAAAATCGCGAAGCGTCTAAATAGCGTAATTTGCGTTGTATTCCGCTCGGCGACGAGGTCAAGGCGTACTGTATGTACGTCGACCGAGCAACGCGCGGAAGACGACCAAAGGACGCATTTAGATTTTTTCTTTTACGTTTACTATTGATTCTATAATCGCCAATGCCTTGTCAATTTCATCGTAAGTAATCGTAAGCGGCGGCAAAAGTCGTACCTTTTGTTTTGCCGTCAACATTATCAAACCGCGTCTAATACCCTCTTTGACAAAGTCAGACGACGTAGTGTCTTTGACCTTAAAGCCTATCATAAGTCCAAGTCCGCTGACGTCCTCAATACCGTCTATTTCGGCAAGTTTTTCTTGGAAGTATTCGCCCTTTTGCTCTGCCTCGTACAAAAAGTCTTCATCCATTCTTGCAAGCACGTAATTTGCTCCCGCGCATACTATGGGATTTCCGCCAAAGGTCGAACCGTGCGCGCCAAAGCCCAACGTAGCCGAACACTTCTCCGCGGCAAGTACCGCGCCTATAGGCAGACCGCCGCCAAGTCCTTTTGCCAACGTGGTAATATCCGCCTTTATGCCAAAGTGCTCTTGCGCAAGGAATTTGCCGGTCCTGCCGACGCCCGTCTGCACTTCGTCGATAATCATCAACACGTCTTTTTCGTCGCAAAGTTTTCTCACGCTCTTGACAAAGCCTTTATCGAGAGCTACGACACCGCCCTCGCCCTGTACGAGTTCTAACATAATTGCGCACACGTCGCCTTTGCCCACAAGCTCATTGACGGTATCGATATTGCCCGCCTCGACGTACTCAAAGTCTCCCAAGAATGGGAAGAAGTAATTGTGGAATACGTCCTGCCCGGTCGCCGTCAAAGTCGCCATGGTTCTGCCGTGAAAAGAATTGACAAGCGTGATGATCTTGTCTCTGCCCTTACCGTACTTATCAAAAGAATACTTGCGGGCAAGCTTTATTGCGCCTTCGTTTGCCTCTGCTCCCGAATTGGCAAAAAAGACTTTGTCGCAACCCGTACGCTGGCACAGCGACTGCGCAAGCAACGCGTCAGGTTGAGAATAAAACAAATTGCTTGTGTGATTGAGTTTGCAAAGCTGTTGAGTTACGCTTGCTACCCAACCCATTTCGCAATATCCAAGAGAATTGACGCCTATGCCCGACGACAAGTCTACGTACTCTTTGCCGTCAATATCGTATGCGTTGACTCCCATACCCTCTACGAGTTCCAAGTCGTAGCGGTTGTATGTGTTCATAACATATTTTTTATCAATGTCCTTTATGCTTTTCATATATTCCTTTTAAATTTAATAGGTTTTTTTATTTATAGATTCTTCGACTCCGCTGCGCTTCGCTCAGAATGACATAGGAAGTTTGTCGCAAGTGCGTAGTCCCTTTCATGGTGTGATTTTCGCTTTAGCTAGGGCAACCGAGCGGTGAGTGTACTTGCCGTACGTGACCCCGAGGGCGTCCTAGCCGTTAGGGCAAAAAGAGCGGTGCTATACACGCTCGCCTAGTTACTTGATTAGAGTACCTATACCCTTGTCGGTAAGCATATCCATTATAATCGAATGCTTAATCCTGCCGTCAATAATTACCGCCTGATCAACTCCCTGTCGGACTGCCTCTACGACGCAATCTATCTTGGGTATCATACCGCCGCTGATTATGCCCTTTTTGATGAGTTTGGGCACTTCGCTAACCTTTATTTCGCTTATCAAAGTGCTCTCGTCGTCTTTGTTGAGAAGCAAGCCTCTCACGTCGGTCATAAGCACCAAGTTCTCTGCGTGCAAAGCAGACGCTATAGCGGCGGCTGCGGTGTCCGCATTGATATTGTATATCTTGCCGTCTTCTCCGCTTGCAACGGTCGCTATGACAGGTATGTAGTCATTCTCCAAAGTTACGAGGATTGGATCTACGTCAATGCTCTTTATATCTCCGACATTGCCGAGGTCAACTTCGCTGACTTTTTTCTTTGCAGTGATAATATTGCCGTCAATACCGCAAAATCCTACTGCTTTACCGCCAACTCCCGACAATAGTTTGACAAGGTCTTTGTTGACTTTGCCTGCAAGTACCATCTGCACGATGTCTGCCGTCTCGTCGTCGGTGTATCGCAAACCGTTGATAAACTTGCTCTCTTTGCCTACTCTCTTGAGCATATCGTTTATCTCCGGACCGCCGCCGTGTACAAGCACGACTTTGACGCCTACGAGCGACAACAATACTATGTCGTTCATTACGGCCTTTTTAAGTTCTTCGTTGAGCATAGCGTTGCCGCCGTATTTTACAACGATAATCTTATCTCTGTATTTTTGAATATAAGGAAGCGCGTTGACAAGCGTCTCGGCTTGTAAACTTATATTGTCCATGATTTACCTCCGATTGTTGTCCGCAAGCGGACAGTTATATTTTGCCTTTCGGCAAAGTTATATTATTGCTGCGCAATAGTTATATTCCAACTGCGTTGGAGTTATATTCGCCTACGGCGAGTTATTGATAATCTATATATTCTGATTAAACGGAAGGCGCGCTGATATACAAAGTCGCCGTATCAAGTTCTATAATCAGCATTAATACGAACGTATTCGTAGGTCAAATCGCAACCCCACGCGGTAGCCTTACCGCCTCCGCAATTGCAAGTGACGATGATAGTTATCTCGTCTTCGGAAAGTATCTTGGTCGCAACGCTCTCGTCAAAAGGTACGCCTGCGCCGTTTTCGCATACTCTTATCATACCCACTCTAGACTGAAGATCAACGTCAATTTTGCTGACGTCAAATTTCTCGTCGGTATAACCTATTGCGCAAAGTATTCTGCCCCAGTTTGCGTCTGCTGCAAACATTGCCGCCTTGACAAGCGAAGAGGATATGACGGACTGCGCTATAGCCTTTGCCGACTTGATATTCTTTGCCTTGATTACTTTGCACTCAAGCAACTTGGTCGCGCCCTCTCCGTCTTTTGCAATCTCTTTTGCAAGATGCGTCAAAATCTTCTTGAGACATTTACAGAACTCGTTGAAATCTTTGCCCTTGTCGGTAATCTGCTTATTGCCAGCCAAGCATGACGAGAGAATGCTCAACATATCGTTGGTGGAAGTATCGCCGTCAATACATACCATATTAAGCGTATCTTTGACGACTTTGCTCAAAGCAACGCTCAACATTTCGCCAGATATATTTACGTCGGTCGTGACGAAACAAAGCAACGTCGCCATATTGGGATTGATCATACCGCTGCCCTTGGCAATTCCGCCTATATGGCACTCCTTTCCGTCGAGCTCAAAGCTATAGGCAATTTCCTTCATAACTCTATCAGTCGTCATAATTGCCTTTGCGGCTTTGTCGCTGCCCTTGTCGGACAAACCGTCTACAAGTCCTTTCATACCGTCGCTGATTGGTTGCATATTAAGCACTTCGCCTATTACTCCGGTAGACGCAACGACTACGTCGGTTGCCTTAATACCCGTGTGTTTTTGCACGAGGTCGCACATCATCTGCGCTTTCTCGATACCGTCTGCATTGCAGGTGTTTGCGTTTCCGCTGTTGCAAATAATCGCCTGCGCAACGCCGTCTGCGATATTATTTTTCGTTACCGTAAGCGGAGCGCCTTTGACTTTGTTTTTGGTGTATACGCTTGCCGCTTTGCAAGGCACTTCGCAAGTGATGAGCGCCAAATCAAGTTTGTCTTTATTCTTTCTTATTCCGCAATGTACGCCGTTGGCTTTAAAACCTTTAGCGGCGCATACGCCATTTGATATCTTCTTCATATTACTTCTCCTAAAAAGCCGGCGGAATATATTCAAGTCCGCACGCTTCTTCAAGTCCAAACATTATATTCATATTTTGTATTGCCTGTCCTGCCGCGCCCTTGACCATATTGTCAATGGTAGACACGACGATTGCTCTGTTGGTATGCTCGTCATAATGCAAAGATATATCGCAATAGTTGGAATACTTTACGTTACGCAAGTTAGCTACTTCGCCAAGCTCCAGCACTCTGACAAACTTCTCGTTCTTATAAAACTCCGCATACGTATCATGCAATTGCTTTGCCGTAGTAGGTTGGTTGACGTTGAAATATATCGTCGATACGATACCTCTGTTGACTGGCAAAAGGTGCGGTACGAAAGTAACGTTGACCTTTTTGCCGCAAAGCTTTGACAAAGTTTGCTCAATCTCGGGAGTATGTCTGTGGCTTGCGACCTTATAGGGCGAAAAGGCTTCGTTGCAGTTTGGGTAATGCGTATTGTCCGCAAGTCCTCTGCCTGCGCCGGTAACTCCCGACTTGGAGTCAATGACTATCGTATTGTCAACCGCCATCTTTATTGCAGGAGCAAGTCCCAACGCAATGCTAGTTGGATAACACCCAGGATTGCCTATGATGGGCTGTCCCTTGTAATTTGCCCTGTGCAACTCGGGTATGCAATAAACCGACTGCGTGTGCAAAGCCTCGTCCTCATACTTCTTGCCGTACCACTTGGTATACTCTTCTGCGCTGTCGAGACGGAAGTCTGCGCCAAGGTCAATCATCTTGACTGACTTTGCCAAACACTTGCTTGCAAACTTTTCGCTCAAGCCGTGCGGAAGAGACGTAAATATCACGTCGCATTTGTCAACGATATTCTCATTCTCAAGCGTATCGTCGCAAATATTCTTTAAGTTGGGGTACACGTCGCTTATCTTCTTGCCCTCATAGCTGACGGACGACAGCGCAACTATCTCCGCCTGCGGGTGCAAAGCAAGTAATCTTACGAGTTCTACTCCGGCGTATCCCGTAGCGCCTATAATTCCTACTTTAATCTTCTTCATCTTCTTTCAATACCGTATTCTTTATTTGTTCTATATGTTTTGCAACTGTCTCGGGAGCAGGTCCGCCGACTGCCTTTCTCTCTTGCACGCATTTTTGCAATGAAATTGCGTCGTATACGTCCGCCTCGAATTTATCGCTCAACTTTTTATACTCTTCAATTGGCAAATTGTCAAGCGTCAAGCCCTTGTCGATGCAAATCGCAACGAGCGAACCCGTAATCTTATAAGCGTCTCTAAATGCAAGTCCTTTTTTGACGAGATAATCCGCGCAGTCGGTAGCGTTGATAAAGCCTTTTTTGCCTGCGTTTGCCATATTGTCCTTTAAGCCGGTCATGGTGTCAATCATAG
>CAMWQA010000040.1 GCA_947176265.1 uncultured Clostridia bacterium
GCAAAACTTTGGAAGAAAATCCCGACGATTTGATATCCTTGCTTTCCTTTATGGAGTCTTCTATTATTATTTCTAATATATCTTTTAAATAAAATCCTTTATCTTCATATAGATAACCTGCCATTGAGCCGGGAATTGTATTGATTTCGTTGAGATATACGCAATCGCTCTCCCTGTCTATGAGAAAATCGCAACGGACTATACCCTTGCACCCCAACGCTTGATACAGTTTTGTGGTTATACTTTGTATCTTTGCCTTGTCGTTTTCGCTAACCGCGGCAGGGAAAATCCTCTTTGCGCTCGTCTTCGTAACCTTTCCGCCCGACATATACTTGTCTTCAAATGTCAAAAACTCTTGCCAACCGACAGGCTCTTCGAGCGTAGAGGGATAGATATTGCCGTTTTTCCTAAGACATGCGCAATTTATCTCTTTAAAGTCCGTCAATGCCTTTTCTACGACCACCTTGCTGTCGTAATAAAACGCAGTTTTGAGTTTTTCCATTAACTCATCATAGTTTTTGCTCATGCCAATACCTATCGACGAGCCTTGATTTGCAGGCTTGACTATGAGCGGAAAACCCAATCTCTCTATTATTCTCTCTACTACCTCGTCTCCGTCCCCCTCGTTGACGACCCCATAAGGCAACACGGGCAAAGTCAACTTCTTGCATATCATTTTAAATAACGCTTTATCCATACCTATACCGCTGGCAATATGCGACGGCGACGTAAAAGGTATGCCTTGCACTTCAAAGAATCCCTGCAACGCTCCGTTCTCTCCCTTTCCGCCGTGCGTACACAACAACGCGCACTGAATATCGGCAATAGGTTTCGCTTTATTCTTCTTGATGAGGCACAAAGTACCCTCCTGGAAAAACACCTTTTTGCCCTTTGGCTGTTCGCTTTGCGTATAAACGTCGATATTTTTATACTCGTCCAAAATATAAAAACAATCTTTCCAATATATAGGATATACGTTATACTTGCTCTTGTCTATCGCCTCCAACGCTTGCAAAGCGGTAATGATAGATATGTCTCTTTCGCAAGAATTTCCACCGTAAATTAGCGCTATATTTTTCAATTTAAACCTCCGATAGATATATTTTTATTCATAAAATCACAGTACTTTTTATCTTTGGTTTAAATGTCGGTTAAAGCATTGAACATTGTTCAATAATTGTCCGGCAAGTCGTTTTGCAACAACAATACGTCGCCCTTTCTTAGCATTGCGCTAAATAATTCTTTGGCGTTATCCAAGTGCTCTACCAAGTAAATATTCTTATCGCAAAAGTTGCCAGATAGCATTCCAAGTCGGATATCTTCCCTATTTATACCTATAATAATGGCTAAATCAGCCACTTTTGCTATACTCTCCCCTAATTCAAAGTTGACTTTTTGCTGTCGATCTCCCATCTCGACTATGCCTTGCGTAGCCACAATTTTGCGCCCTTTGAACATTGCAAGCGTCTCGATTGCAATTTTTGCCCCCTCTTCGTTTGAATTGTAGCTATCGTCGATAATAGTAATTCCGGTGGGCAATTCAATCGTCTGCAATCTATGCTCGATTGGAGTTATTTGAGCTATGCCATCGGCAATTTGAACAATGTTCAACCCCAACTCTACGGCAAGCGTAACGCACAGCAAAATATTTTGAAGATTGTGTCTGCCAATAAGTTTGCTAGCGCACGCTTTTTGCTCGTCGCCGATATGCAATATAAATTTCAAGCCGCCGCTATCGCACTCAACGTCGCTTACAAAGATATTTTGCGCGCCTTCTTTTGCCGACGAAAAGCCTTCGCTTGATATCAAAGTTTTATTACTTCCGGCGTACTCGTCGTACATTTGACAGGTATATTTATTTTCGCCGCTAAAAACTATCGCGCCGTCCACGCATTGCAAATAATCTGCAAGTTCTTTTTTTGTATTGTAAATATTTTGCTGACTCTTGAAAGCGCCCAAGTGTTGAGAGCCCACGCCCGTGATTATTCCATACGTTGGCTTAACTATCTCGCACAGTTCCTTGATATCCCCCACTTTCCGCGCGCCCATCTCCGCAACGAAAATTTGACACTCTTTAGGAAGCTCGTTAACGGCTCTGCATATTCCCAACGGAGTATTGAAATTGCTTGGCGTGCAATATGCGTTATACTTTTGATTGAGAATAGTCGTCAACACGTTTTTTACGGTCGTCTTACCAAAGCTTCCGGTAATTCCTATCTTGATAATATCCGTATCTTGCAGAGTTTGCGTACATTTTTTAATATACTTATTTGCTATACTCTTTTCTATGGGTTTATTGGCGGCTAGTGACAGCGCAACGATTTCCGGCATTAAAGCAAATACCAATGGGATAAATATAAAAGACAACTTTATGCCGCTTATATCAACCAAATGTCCGCAAATACCGCATATTAGCACAAAAATTACTACAAATATCGCAAAAGTTGTAATCAAGCGCTTTGCTCTTGCCGTATAAACAAGCGGTTGATGCAAGCACTTATCCCTTTCGTCAGTCAAACTTACCAACAAAACAACCGCATACAGTCCTTGCGATATGAGTTGAAGATAATAATTCCCCACACATACCGATATCAAAACAAAAATCGCATTGCATACCGTAATGCAGATTGCAGAACCATACAATTTTAGACGGATATTTTTCATCTTTTTAGAATTAACTACCCTATATCCCTCTAATTGAACGAGATTTATTATTCTCAACGACAGTACGACTGCCAATATACAATATATTAACTGAGTTATTACAACAACTGCTATTTGCATATATCCCCAAAATAGCTCTTCAAAATTGCCAAAAACTGTCCATAGCAATCTATATAGCTATAATGTCCTCCCTTCAAAATAATAAGTCCACTATTATATATGCGTTTTCGCAATCTCCTTGCCATATACGGCGGCGTGTCTTTATCCTTCTTTCCCCAAATTATTAGCGTAGAACATTTTATATCCTTTAAGCAATAATCCAAATGGAAGTTGACTATATTTTTAAAAGTTTCCCTCATATCTCCGCTAAGCTTGCGATAATCTTCCGATCCGCACTTACTTACGTCCATTTTAAGAGCTTTTTTCAACCTATATGCCACTTTTTTGCAAAATTTTTTAATAGAAAAACGCGGTTTTAGGCCTGCGCTATCCACTAAAACAATACTCTTTATATTGCTATTGCGACTAGCTAAAAGCATAGCTACGCGACCGCCGAAAGAATGACCGACAAGAATAACGTCTTTCATAGAATATTCTGCAATAATCTCTTCGATTCCTTTAGCGTAATCGTCAAGCGTAAGTACCCCCGGCAACGCGCTTTTGCCAAATCCGTAAAAATCCACTAACGCGCACCTATAATTTGCCGAAAAATACTCCCCAACGCCTCTAAAACTATCTATACTTCCGCCCCAGCCATGCAAAAATATTATATCTTGCCCTTGACCAAGCATAACGTGATTGAGAATAATACCACCTCCGCCCAAAGAAATTTAATTAAGCACCGCAACAACAGAACTGCTGTAACTTAATTAGCAAATCTTTTTGCTTATATGATATAAATATGCAAAAATGGTAAGCGAAAACACAGAATTTAACGAAAAATGTAAAAAAATGTTGTAAAAATTAAAGATTTCTCTTCCACATAATGAGCGCGTCGTCTCTTCCGCCGTAAAATTTTAACCGTCTGCCCTCTACAACAAAGCCGTATTTAATATACAGCGCTATCGCAGCCTCATTATTTACATTGACTTCCAACGTAAGCGCCGAAATATTTAATTCCTTAGCGAGCTTTATCATATCTTCTAGCAGCAAAGAGCCTATCCCCTTACCCTTAAAATCTTGCAAAACAGCCAAATTATTTATATTACCCTCGTCGCAAATATTATAAAAGCTATAATAGCACACGACTTTATCCTCAATGACGCCAATTCTTGCGACAGCATTTTGGTCATCTACAAGTCCTCTAATTTGATTTAAAGTCCACGGCTCGTCTATACTAGCGGCTTCTATTGCCGCAACTTGATCGCAAAACTTAGGTAATAAATTTTGAAAACACAAATCAACCATACTTATTATATATCCGTTTTGTCCATATTTTTAGCCTCATATTCTCTCTCGGCTTGCGACTTTTTGAGATACAACGGGACTAAGGCGCCTACCTCGCCCTTTTGAATTTTAGCTTTGCATATCTCAATCAAAGCTTCGGGATTGGACGGAGAAACTTTCTTAATTACTCTGGAGCCCACGCCGTCAAGTTCTTTGGCGGATATTTCGCCCATAGCAACCATATTTTCAAAGCCGCCGTTAAATTTACCGTAGTAGTAACAATCGTGTCTGCAATCAATGGCGGTATAAAACTCCTTATCAGAACATTTATAAGCAAGTTCTTCCAAGGCATTGATTGCCACGCTTTTTGCTCCGCATGCAAAAGTCAAAGCGTTAATACTTGACACTCCTATACGTATCCCCGTAAACGATCCCGGTCCTACGACTGCGGCAAAATAGTTGACGTCGCCGATCTTGATATTTGCTTTGCCTAGCAATCTGTCTATCATAGGCAAGATCAAAGAGTTGTGCTTTTTTGCGCCGTCCAAACTTACTTCGCTGTAAAGCGCGCCGTCAGAATAGAGCGTAACGACCATATTATCCCAAGCGGTATCGACTGCCAAAATCTTCATCAGAATCCTTTTCCTTATATTTATTATTGTTTTAGTATATTTTATTATATTTTTGCTCTCATTTAGTTGATTTTGTCGAATAATTCTAAAAATTAAGCTAAATTATAATACATTTCAAGATAATTGAGAAGTATCATATATTTTTTCACTCTAGCGCTATCGTCCAACGGTTTGACGCAATCGACAATTTATACCTTGCGCGTAAATAATCAATGTTACAATTTACGCCGCGCAACCCACTATCTTAGCAATCAAATCATTCCAACGTTCATTGCCATAAAGCAAATATAGCTTATCTGACAAAATCATTTGCAAACGATATTACGCGCTTCAAAACTCAAGATTTACCCCTTTTACAACAAACTTCCTATCCTCATCCCCGCTCGCGTTATCAGGAATGGATATATCAATAACTATCGGATTCTGCACTTCTTCAAACTTATTCCACTCTATAACGCACACTCCGCCGCTATACAGATATTCACTCAATCCAAGTTCGTACAACTCGTCTTCATCACCCACTCTGTATAAATCAAAATGATACAACGGAAATTTGCCTTGATACTCTTTCATAAAAGCAAACGTCGGCGACGTAACTTCTTCTACAACGCCCAAACTCTTTGCAAGACATTTTGTAAAAGCCGTCTTTCCCGCGCCAAGTTGACCGTTGAGCAAAATCACTTCCCCGCCTTTGAGTCTATCCGCAATCTTTTGAGCAAGATAAGCAGTATCGTCAATAGAGTGAGAATAGTACGTAAGTATAGCGCTGTTTTCCTTTACCGTTTTGTCCATATATGTTTCCAAGCAGCTTTTAATTAACTGCGATAGTTTTTTTGCATATTCATTATATATTAGTTGACAAGTTTTTGCAATAGATTTATAATTGTCACAACAATAATTCTTTGAGGGTAGGTGAAATTCCTCACCGGCGGTAAAGTCCGCAAACGCTGTAAATTCTTTAATGCAGCGCCGAGCAAGCGCAATTCTTGCACCGACAGTAAAGTCTGGATAGGAAAAGGATGATTAAAATGAAAAAAACAGTTTCTAGAAGCAAGTGGCTTGCTCTTACCGCCATTTTATCGGCAATGGCAAGCATTTTGTTCTTTTTGGAGATGCCCGTACCGTTGATGCCCGGCTTTATCCAATTCGATTTTTCAATGCTCCCAATATTCATAGGCAATATTGCGCTTGGACCTTTGAGCGGTATAGTAATTACTATCGTAAAAGATTTAATTCATCTTATTATTAAGGGAGCAGGCGCAACGGGCGGTATAGGAGATTTTGCCGACCTCTTCACTTGCCTATGCTTTATTTTGCCGTCGGGACTGATTTATAAGAAATTCCCTAATTTCAAAGGACTTATTGCCGGACTCGTAGCAGGATGTTTTTCCGCAGCCATACTGTCAGGATTGATATTCAACGCGTTGGTTGTCTATCCTCTATACGACAAGTTTATACTTCCAATGACGGCTATTGTGGCAATGTATCAAAAAATTCGCCCATCGGCTAACGGACTTTGGGAAATTCTAGCCATATTTAATATGCCGTACACCTTCTTAAAATGCGTAATAATAAGCATAATTGCGGTAATTATAGCAAAACCGCTAAGTTCTCTTCTGAAAATTAATAAGGAATAAAACTAGTATAGATTTAAAAACGCGGTTGATACGTATAACGTAAATTCAACCGCGTCTAACTTTGACAGAATAGAACAGTTTTGATATATCATCGTCTTTTACAACGTTGCTTTTGTTAAACTTGTTGATTTCATAAAGCACGTCCATATCAAAAGACACCAAAATCTCTTCAAAACCGTATACTTCATTTATATCGGCAATAATGCTTTGTTTCAACGCATCGCGTTGAGATCGAGAGTAAAGCGGATGAGGCAACACACCAACCAAAAGCCTATTACCCAAAATCAACACGCTAAAACTGTCAATTTGAGTATTTTGCGACAATATCAGTTCAACTCCTTGCTTTGCAAGCTCAGAATCCTGTTGAACGTAATTAACGTACGGTACTTCTTGATAAAACATATCTCTCCTCCTTAGCAATCAATTATATTGTGGACAAGAGATACGATTATTATTCTATACAGGCTTGCTATTATCTACTTTCTTAAAGCCGTCTACAACGTCTTCTTCGCCATAATGCGTAACGT
Organism: uncultured Clostridia bacterium; assembly: GCA_947176265.1. GTDB lineage: Bacteria > Bacillota > Clostridia > Christensenellales > UBA3700 > RACS-045. The sequence goes on from CAMWQA010000040.1 coordinate 6,847, forward strand.
TGGCGCCGTTGGACCAAAGAGTCTCCAACGAATAAAGTCGTCTGGTCTCTTCATAGAAAATATGAACTATTACGTCTCCATAGTCAAGCACAGCCCAGCGCCCTTCTTGCTTTCCTTCGACTCGCAATGGCTCGACGCCTTCTTTCGACATTCCTTCTTCTACTATGTCAGCCAACGCCTTTACCTGCGTATTAGATCTTGCCGAACATATAATAAAGTCGTCGGCTATTATAGTTAAATTCTCCAAGTTGACAATTACTATATCTTTAGCCTTTTTATCGTCTAGCAATTTGCAAATAAATTCTACTTTTTCCATTTTACTCCTTTTATACGATTTCCAACAAAACCGCAATTTGCATTTGTATATAGTATTTGAACAATGTTCAATTAATAAATTCTTCTACCGATTCAAGCGTAAGCGGATAAATATCCCCGCCTTTTTGTTTTAAGAATTCATACTGCGCCAACGCGCACTCTTTATAGCCGTAATCAAGCGATTTTGATATGCATTCTCTCAAATATTGGACTTCCCGGTAACTCCTGCCAAACTCCAACATATCGGCGCAAAATATCAATTTTTGCAAATCATTCATTGATTTTTTGCCCGTAGTGTGGTATTTTATGGCTTCTAGCGCCTCTTCATCATCAACATTGTATTGACTTTTGGCAACTATTGCGCCCAAAAATTGATGCTCTACGGGGCTGCCTATACTATCAGACGGCACTCCTTCAGTCGAATGCGGTATGCGGCACAACGCCTTTGCGCAGTCATGGAAAAGTCCCGCAAGCAAAACTTTGTCGTAATCCAGTCCTAAATCTAACTTATAATTGAGATACAATGCGTATTCGGCAGTTCTTGAACAATGTTCAAACGTGTTTTGCGGAATATTATTTTTGAGTTTAGAAATTATATCTTGATACTTAACGTACAGTCCGTTACGCTTCATATAATCGGCAACTTGAGGACAAACGTCGTCGTATTTGCCAAGTATCGCATTGTATCGAATTAACGTCGAACTTACGTCTTGCGGATGATAGTCGCATACTTTTATGTCCGCGCCTTTGCCTCGCCAATATTCCAAAGCATTGTCAAACTTGTCGCTTTGACCTCTCGTAAATACGTATATTGGACATATCTTAATAATTTCTTGCGGATTCTTCCACGTCGAAAAATCTTCAAGGCTGTCTCCGCCTATTACGAAAGCTACGTCTTTGTAGATATCTTTTAATTTAGGAAGGACTTCGCAAGTGTAATGCTTACCATCGTCCTTGCTTTCGATATCGCAAATCTCTACTCTATCTACGCCGTCTAAAGCAAGCTTTATCATATCAACTCGTTGAGAAAAAGACGTGTCGCACCTTTTGTGAGGCGGATTAGCCGACGGCAATATAACTACGCCGTCTACGTCGTCAAGCGTAAGCAAGTGATTTATCATATTGACGTGTTGATTGTGAATAGGATTAAAAGCTCCGCCAAAAATTATCTTCATAAATGCCTCAATACTATTTTACACAATTATATTAAATTTAGCAACAAGATAGACAACTTTGAGATACTTTTAGGTATATAAATAGACTTTTTGGCAATATAAAAAATATGGCGATTATATTAGATTTGATTTTGGTCACAATGACAGTGTTTATATCTTCATACATAGGCGTATATTTCTTACCGCTCAATTTGCCGTTGAGACTGGTATTAAGCGCGTTGATTACTATAGTAACAGTCTCTTTAATAAGAAGAATTTTCTTTAAACCCCGCAACAATAGAATGAGCTATCGCAAGTACGTAACGTACTTGATTTGGCAAGGAGAAGATTATACTAAAGATACCGTCGAAAGACTTTGCAAGGACAAGCGAGAATTTAAAGATATGGGCGAATATATACTTATTGACAATACTCCCGTGTTCATTTGGACAAAGTACGGCTCAATTTCTGCCGATACTATGGTAAAATATTATAGAACGTGCAAAAAAAATAATATGCAAAAGGCTTATATCCTCACTACCAACGGGGATAAAAAGACCACTGCTTTTATCAAAAACTTCGGCGACGTAATGTTGATTTACTGCAATTTTAAGCAAGTATACAACGCTGTCAGAAAAAATGATCTTCTACCGCTTGACAGCAAAAATAAAATACCCGCAAAGCAAATGCTAACAATGATTTTTCAAACGGCTTTTACACGCAAAAACGCTTTTAGGTTTATCGGCATAAGTTTACTACTGCTTGTAATAAGTTTCGTTACGCCATTTACCAACTATTATATCGCCATAGCAAGCGTAAACCTTGCCCTAGCTATAGCCTGCATGGCAGTGAGTATAAAAAACAGTTAGTTCTACGCTGGCAATTCAGCGAATGCTAATACGGCGTTTAAACCGCGCATAAACTCTACAAACAAAACTATCGTCATTCCCAACATTATTCTATTCAAAGCTTTATTTGCTTTAATTGCATCAATTCTCGATCTTTTGACCGCCAATGCTAACGCTAAAATAATTATTCCAATCAAAATAGCTACTACAAATATAATAGTGCTGGTATGAAACCTTATCCTCTTTTCAGTCCCAAGTTCGCTTGGCGGAGTATATTGTTCAAACCACATTATCAAAGGATATATTCTCAATGTATTGACGTTTGTCTCAGAAACAACAAAAACAGATACTTTTCGATACGTAAAAAAGTCAATCAGTATAGCAAATATTAAAACAACGCACACCAACGCGGGAAAAATACCGAGTTTTTTATATTGAGTAGCAAAAACTATAGCCGAAACAAGTAAAACTACTGCAAAAGCAATTCTACCGCCAAGATAGTAATAAGTGTAGCTCACGCAACGCGACACTATCATCTCGCTAATGCAATATAGTATAAAAACGGCAATTACCGCAATGGAACTAATTATTCCTCTTTTAAATTTTTCATTTATATTTTCCACCATTTATACCCCCCGCTTAATATGATACGAGCAAAAGTAGAGCGCGCATAAATTCTACAAATAGAAAAATTGTCAAACCCAACGACGTCCTACGCAAAGCCTTATTTGCCAGGATTGCGTCGAGTTTTGACTTCTTAACTGCAAGCGTTATGGACAATATTAAAATTCCAATAAGCGCCACAACCGAAAAAGCAACGTTAATCGTGCAATATTCAACTTTATCCAATCGCGTAGAATCCGCCCACGCGTTTTGAGGATGAGATAAGTCGCGATATTTACAAAACCACATAATGAATGGAAATATTTTTAACTTATTGACATCTGTACTGCTAGCAAAAAATAAACTCCCGCCCGGTTTAAAAAAGTCGATTAATATTGCAAAAATCAAAATACAGCAAGTAAGCGCAGGAAAAATGGCTACTTTCTTATATTGCGTTGAAAATACTATCGCTAGAACAACAAGACTCGCCGCCGATACTATTCTGCCATCCAAATTGTAATAAGAATACGGAACGCACCAGGACACTATCATTTCGCTTATACAATATAGCAAAAACGCAATGATTACTACGCTTGAACAGATTATTCCCTTTTTAAATCTTTCAAGGTTGTTATCCATTAAATATTCCCCCTATACAGGAATATGCACGGTAAAAGTCGTGCCATCGCCTTCCTTGCTTTCGACGTCAATACGGCAATGAGACGTATCCAAAATCTTTTTGACAAGCGCAAGCCCAAGTCCGTTGCCCTCTTGCGCGTGCGACGTGTCTCCTTGATAGAACTTCTCGAAAATATGACTTTTGACTTCTTCGCTCATGCCAATGCCGTTGTCTCTGATAGTAAAAGTGGCTTCTTCGTCGTATTTTTTGAGCAAAATATTTATCTCTCCGCCGTTGTCCGTAAACTTTATTGCATTGGAAATGAGATTTTGCCAAACCTGTCCAAAGAGCGATTCGTCATAAAAAATCGTAACTTCGTCAAGATCTATATTGAGATTGATATTCTTTTCCGTCCACTTGTTCTCTAATATAATTATAGATTGACGAATCTGCTCGTCAAGACGGAAATCGTTGGGCTGAAGTATAGCGTGATTTTCCAACTTGCTCAAACGCAAGATATTGGAAGTCAGCGTGGTCAAATCAGATACCGCGTCTATAATATCGTTGCAATACTCGTCGACTTGAGATTTGTCATTGCAATTCTTTATCAATTCTGCGTGCCCTTTGATATTTGCAAGCGGAGTCTTGAACTCGTGAGATATATTGCTTACAAAGTCGCTCTTGAGCGTCTTATTCTTGTCAAGCTCGTTGACCATGAGATTGAAATGATGAGTAAGCACTGCCATTTCTCCCGTCTTGGGATCGCCGTTCTTCTTGGTCTTTTCTTTGAGTTGGACGGAAAAATCGCCGTGCGCAACCCTATTCGTCACGTCAAGCAAATCCTTGATAGGATTGAAAAAATACATATTGACCAACATTGATAGGACGATTCCCACGACGATACTTGCAATACCCGCGACGATTATTACCCACCAATTGTTGTCAATCTTTACTCCCAAATCCACAAGAATATAAGAAGCCCCCGAAAAAATACCCGAAGCCGCCAAAATTGATACGAAACTCGCCAAACTCAATTTGACGAGCAATGGAGTGTTGTTTTTCTTTTTTGGTTTTTGCTTGCCCATACTTTCCTCTATTTCTGCTTTTTGATTGCCTTGTAGCCAAGGCCTCTAATCGTGACAATTTCAAAGTCGTCGCTTGACTTGAATTTATCTCTTATTCTCGTGATATGCACGTCGACGGTACGCTCAACGGTATCGCTATTAGCCCCCCAAAACTCTTCCATAAGCTGACTTCTCGTAAAAATCTTGCCCGGATATGACAAAAGTTTGTACAAAATATAAAATTCTTTTTGCGGAAGTTCTATTTCACCGTCCGGAAGTTGAGCCGTAAGCGAATCGTATATAAGCGTAGTATTGCCCACTACGAGTTTGCGTTCGCTGACAATCTGCGAGCGGCGAAGCAACGCTCCCATCTTTAAAACCAGCTCGTCTACGTCAATTGGCTTGACCATATAATCGTCAATACCCAAAGCGTACCCCTTCTTTTTTGCGTCAAAGTCGTCGATCGCCGTCATAAATAAAATGGGAACCGAAGAATTTATCTTTCTGATATTCTCCGCCAACTGATAGCCGTCAACAACCGGCATCATTATGTCGGATATAATCAAATCATAATGTTTTTCGCAAAACATATCGTAGGCGCTTTGACCGTTGAGCGCCATATCGGCTTTGTAGCCGTTGCTCTCAAGTACTGTGCGAACCAGTTTGTTAAGCTTTATATCGTCTTCTGCAACAAGTACAGTTATCACAAAACCACCTCATAAAATTAGTTGCGTAATAATTATAACACGCGAACTATATAATGTAAACATTAATTTCCAATCAGTCGCACCATATTTCTTTTGCCATATTGAATACTGCCCAGCCCTTTGGCCAACCTGCGTAAAAAGCCGTGTGCGTAATTATCGCAGCAATTTCTTTTTGAGTCACTCCGTTGTTTTTTGCGTTTTGCAAATGGTATTTGATCGAACTGTCGCAAATGCCCTGCGACATGAGCGAAACGACTGTGATAATACACCTAGTCTTTACGTCAATATCTTCATTATTCCAATTCTCGCCAAACAATACGTCGTCGTTGAAATGAGCAAACTGAGGCGCAAATTCTCCCAACGCATTCCTGCCCGCAGTCTGTACAATCTTTTCTTTCATAATATACTCCTTTAAGTTAGTTTTTCATTATTATACCAAAGACAGATGCGTAAATCAAGCCTTAAAAGAAATCAACTTGTATTATAATAAGTTATACAGATAGACAGTAATAAGTTGAAAGTATTATGAATTAAGGCAATATTTATAAATATAGCGCTAAATTAGAAGACTTTTAATAGGAATTTAGATAATTTGTGTCTGATTTGGAAAATTTAATGAATTTACGATTTACTTTAATTTAAAACGCGCCAAAGTCTCGACATGCTTGGTATTTGGAAACATATCGTAAGGCGTGATAGACGCGGGCTCGTACTTTTCAAGAAGAAATTGCGCGTCTCTAGCCAAAGTCGCAGGGTTGCAAGACACGTAAATTATCTCGTCGGGAAGCGCTGACAAAAGCGCATTAAGAACCGCAATATCGCAACCTTTTCGCGGAGGATCAAGCACGACGATTGACTTATCGAGACTTGCCACTACCCTAGGGAGTTCTTGCGCGCAATCCCCGCAGATATTGATAATCTTATCGCTGTTACCGTTGAGTTTTGCCAAGACTTGAGAATTGGCAATTGCCTGCGGAACTATCTCTATTGCGTAAACCTTATTTGCGTACTTGGCAAAAAGATTGCTCATAATACCGATACCGCTGTAAGCGTCAATAACGTTGTCTATACCGCTGTCCTTTATTATCTCCCCCACGCGAGAGTAAATCATATCTCTGACTTCGTCGTTGATTTGCATAAACGATTGCGGGGATACAAGATATTTTACGCCCAAAGCTTCGCCTTGCAAGCTGTCTTCTCCATACAAAGTAACAACCTTTTCGCCCAAGATGACGTTGGTACGGCGAGTATTTGGAGAGATATAAAGAGAAAATTGAATATTAAGCGCATTAAGCATTGTAATAAGGCGATTATACCTTGGCAAACTATTGCCGTTGATTACGGCGCATATCGCGAACTTGCAGTCGACCTTGCGTATCACGAGATGACGGACCAGTCCGCTGTGGGTAATTTCGTCGTATGGAGATATACCCTCTTGAGCCATGTAATTGAGGAATACGTCCAAAATATCTTGCATGCCGTCGCTGTTGAGAAGACAATTACCGCTCTCGCCTTGCTTGCAAAACGCAACTACTTTGTGCGAATTAGGAGCAAAATAGCCGCCAACCAACTTGCCGTCTTGATAAGCTATGGGGACTTGGATTTTGTTGCGATAGCCAACGCGCTTTGGACTTGCTACAGTTGGATCTACGCAAAACTCCCGTTTACATTGCTTTTCCAAACAATTTTTGACGTGCAGACGCTTAATTTCCAATTGCTTTTGATATTTGATATGCAAATTCTCGCAACCGCCGCACTTAAAGCATATCTTACACTCCGGTTCTACTCTGTCAACGCTTGGGACAAGTATTTTAATTACCTTTGCAAAACAAAAATTCTTTTTGACTTGAGTAATTTGAGCCTTGACAGTCTCGCCTATCAACGTACCCGAAATGAATACGACTACGCCGTCGACTCTTGCTACGCCTTCGCCGTCCATACCTACGGAAGTAATCTCTACTGTCAATATATCTCCTACTTGCATACGCTTCTCCACAATGAGACTCTTATTAAGTGACGCGAACAAAATCAATAGCAAGGTTGCCGCGATAACTTAAAAGAGGTTCATTTATATTTTAAAACATATTGACAGCAATGTCAAACGACGGGTTTAAGTACGCAAAAATTAGCAATACTCTGCATTGGAGGAAGTTATGAAAAAACAATCGAATAAAAAATGTAAACAACAAAAATCAAATCAAAGAATAAAAATGCGCTCAATAGACGAAGCCAATATGAAAATGGCGCTCAAGGACGAAGCGGACGGCAACGGAAAACCGTATTAAAATGCCGTATAAATGTTGAGGAGTCTGTATCTTACTTGACATACCCATAGCAAAGGTTTAAACTTGACGTATGGGAAATTTGTGTCGACTTTGTCCAAGAAAATGCTCTGTAGATAGAACCGTATCGCGCGGGTATTGCAACCAAAACTCGTTGAAGGTTGCAAGAGCTTCTCTGCACAAGTGGGAAGAGCCTATTATTTCCGGCAGCAGTGGCAGCGGCACGGTATTCTTTAGCGGCTGCAATCTCAAATGCGTGTATTGCCAGAATTTCGACGTTTCGCGCGGTAAAGGAAAGGAGATTACAGCCCAAAATCTAGCGGATATATTTGAAAAGCTCGAGGACTTGGGCGCGCACAATATCAATTTAGTTACGCCCACTCACTTCGTGGACGATATTATTGCGGCTTGCCAAATTTATAAGCCGAAGATACCTATCGTATATAATTGCGGCGGATATGAAAGCCCTGACACATTGGACAGATTAAAAGATATAGTCGATATATTCATACCCGATTTCAAGTACTGCGACAACGCTTTGGCTAAAAGATACAGCAACTGCGAAGATTATTTTGAAGTATGCGCCAAAGCCATACTCAAGATGAGACAGCTTTGCCCTGACGACGTAATCCAAGACGGATTAATGAAAAAAGGATTGATAATTCGTCATCTCGTCCTGCCAAACGCTATCGACAATACCAAAGGCGCGTTAAATTGGATTGCAAACAATTTGCCAAAAGACACATATATTTCGCTTATGTGTCAGTACGTGCCCTTTGGCAATGCAAATAAATTCCCCGAAATAAACAGAAAGCTCAAACCGCTTGAATATAAGATCGCAGTTCAACACGCTTTAAAATTAGGTCTTGACAATACCTTCGTTCAAAGTCTCGAGAGCGCAACCGATGATTATATACCCGATTTTGACGATAGATCACTGATTTAGAGAGTAATATTTAATTGACATATAAAAAGTACGGCAATAATGCCGTACTTTTTCATATCTTGAATTGTTTCGCTAATATTACTCCTTCTTTTCCGAAGCCGTTGACTTTGTCGCCGGCTTAGTAGTTTTAGTTACCGGTTTTGTAGTTTTAGTCGCTGGCTTAGTAGTTTTAGTCGCCGGCTTAGGCTTAGACTCCGCTGTTGTTGACTTCTTTGGAGCTTTTGCTACCGGTTTTGCTTCATCTGCCGATTTTGGCGTTTCCGCAGTCGGTTGAGGCTCATCCGATATGGTATTATCTACGTTTTCCGTCGTTGGAATTGTATCTGCCGTTGGAACTGCATCTGCCGTTGGAACTGCATCTGCCGTTGTCGGAGCTTCTGCTGCCGTTGGAAGCGTCTCTGCCGTTGTAGGAGTTTCTTCTGTCGTTGGAATTGCCTCTGCCGTTGTAGAAGCTTCTGCTGTAGCTTGAGGCTCTGTTGCCGTCTCGGTAG
>CAMWQA010000041.1 GCA_947176265.1 uncultured Clostridia bacterium
CTGATGCAAGCGTCGATGTTTGACGACGAAAAGACTCAAACACACCGCCGGCTCGATCAGTCGCGTGACGAGATAAGACAACAGTACGGCTACAACGCGCTCAAATCCGCATCGCTCCTCGAACACCCATTCGTTACCGACGGACTTGAAGACAGCGACTTTTTACCTTTTAAAAAATAGTTTGGCGAGAAGGGAGATGTCGCATTATCGTACGGCAAAATGACGCATCCTACTTCCTCAAACTCCATTGACGTACATACAGTACGCCTGCACTCGTTTTCGTCGTAGACTACGCCATTTTACTCGTAAAATTTTTGCGCACTCCCTTCTCGCCAAACGAGGGGGTTACTAATTCTTTCGATATTGCCAACTATGCCAATTATTTTACTTAAGGGCGCAGCCCCGTCGCCCTGAGCGTAATCGAAGAATGACCGGTAAGACAAATTGAGTTAACCCCTCAAATGCAATGATTTACAACATAAGTTCGGCGAAAAGAGAGATAGGCAAAAGATAAAATAACGGATTTTTTGTCAAGATAGTTTTTGACGAAAGCCGTCGTACTTTATGTACGTCGACTTGAGCCAAAGGCTAAATTGGCGTAAAAGACGTATTTTAGATTTGCCTATCTCTCTTTGAGTCGAACGTTAAAATAAGTGGAATACGAACTTGCATACGCACGCTGCTGCGGCAGCAAGTATGCCCCAAAATAAAAGGTTGAATACCACTTTAAATACAAAATGTTTTGCTTTTAATTTGCGCTCTAGTTTTTTCTTATTCTTCTTTTCCGATCCGCTCTTAAACTTGGGCATAGTTGAGGCAGTCGGTTTGGTTTTAGCGTTGCTCTTCGGCTTTGATTTAGCGCTTGTTCCCGATTTTGCAGTCGTAGCCCTTGTCGTAGTTGAACTCGGAGTTTTTGAAGTATTGGACTTTGTCGCCGTTGAACTCGACGCTTTTGCGGTATTGGACGGTTGCGTAGTTGATTTTTTTGCCTTTTTTGCGCCTTTTAATTTCTCGACTAAATCTCCGTATTCGAGATTAAATTCGTCGCTCATAAAAGTTTGAGCTTTTTCTAATTCGAGTTTAGTGCTTTTATTAGCGTTTTCATAATTAAATTCTTTGGTAAACTCTGTTACCACAACGCTGTCTTCTTCGTATCGTTCTCTTGCAAACTCATAAAATTTCTTTTGCCATTTGGCTTCTCTATTATACCAATCCGACAAATACAAATACCCAAGCGGATTAGACGGGTAATCATTACACATTTTCTCCGCCACAGCTTTTGCTAAATAATTGTATTGAAGATTCTCCTTAAAAATCTTCAGCGAAAACACCTTTTCTTCTTCTACTAATCTTTGTAATTCATTATGCTCTTCTTCAGCTTTCTTTTTTGAATATTTAATATCGCTCTCTATAAAGGTGCGTTTATTCAACGCGCTTTCGACGTATTTTCTATGTAACTTTTCCTGTAAGCTATCTGTTCCCGCCGTATACTTTGCATCGTTAAAGCCGTCTACTCTGCGATTGTATTTATTGCGCATTTTTTCTTCGGCGGAAATCGATGAATTGTAATCGTCCACGTATTTATTGACAAGAGCTTCTTTATCTCTTATTTTCTCGCGAAACCTATAAACCTCCATCAGGGAGTAATTGTCTATCTTATATAAAGCCACGAATGCGTTATACTTTTCCGCAAGGTTGGCAAGCTCTTGATATGTCCTGCTTTTGGGTTGTTGCGCAGTCGCTGCTGCGTTGAGATTTTTTATGGCTTTTTCAGTCACGTACGCCGCGCCGCAGTTGGGACATATACCCGCGTCTTCCGTACTTTCCACATCGATTATTCCATTACATTTTAAACATTTTGCTTTGACTATACTCACGATATTTCCCCTTATGTTTTAACTGATTAAGTTTTCTGCCTTTATCCAATAATAGCTTTGATTATCAAAACGACTGCCAACACTATTACCGCCAACCTAGCTATACCCGACAGGAAAGAATAGAATTTCTTTCTTGCGCAAGACTTTTTGTCAAGAATATACTCTGCGCCCTCGACCAAATAGCCCTCTTCTTTCAACTTAACTCCTGCGCAAACTCCGTATTTGGGATTGGGATGAATAAAGCTGACGTTGAGAGGTACGTTGCCGTCTACTCCGCTGACTTTGCAATCGAGAGAATGATTGCACTTGGCGTACTTGGGAGTAAAAAATCCCATAATACCTATTATCCAAAACAACAACGCTTTGATAAACCAAAGTCCGCCGGAAAATTCTGACTTTTTGACAAACTCAACTTCAAATCGTCCTTGTTCGTCGACTTGAGGCTCTACGTACTCCCTGCCGTTTTTGTAATTAATCTTAAGCGGCTGAGAATTTTGAAATACCTTTATATCCTTACGATTGTATAAATATATCTTCATAATACTACGCCCCCAACACCTTAGATCTAGTGGTAGCATATACTATACAGCCAATAAGAGCTAATACTATCATAACGCTACTTGAAATTATTCTCTTGCGAGAGGATTTGCCGTTGTGTTCTTTCATGGCGAGAATTATCGTCAATACCCCCAATACTACGCACACCGCCAAAAGTATATAAATGATCGTCGTATAGCTTTGATATACGTTTCGCACAATTGGCATGACGTCAGCCGATTCTGCGTTTAACGCGTTGCGGAACCCCTCGTCCAACAAAATCAAAAACGCCGTCGCCATAATGATAATGACAAGCACAACCATGTACAAAATCTTTGCTATACCCATTGCCGCAAACATTACGTACGACAACATCGGCACGAATAACACAATAGCCGCCAGCCAACTAAGCCGCAAAAGCGTGCCGGTAATCCGCTCCTTTAACTGCATATTTTGAATAGTTTCCATATTTCCCCCGAAAACTTTTTAAATATATTATTTACATTATACAATACTTTTAACATCAAGTCAATATCACTTTTTAATTTTAGATTTGCCCGCGCCTCTGCTCTACCAACAATATTTAAAAATTTTTCAAAAAACATTTGACAACTCACAACATTTAATATATCATTACTTATGCAATGATTTTGCGGTCATGGCGGAATAGGCAGACGCGTACGTTTGAGGGGCGTATGGGAGACCATCCGGGTTCAAGTCCCGGTGACCGCACCAATCAGTTGAAGAGGCTGTATAAAAAAGAGAAGTAAAAAACTTCTCTTTTTTATACAGCCTTTCAACACAAATGCGCTCGCCTATATTCTATATAATTAAATTTCCCTTTGACATTTTTTTATTTTCAGTGCTATAATATAAAGTGTAAAGTAAGCAACGGAAAATTTCCCGCTCACTAAAAATAATTATATAAATTTGGAGGGTATTTTATGGCAAGATTTACACTGCCGAGAGATTTGTATCACGGCAAAGGTTCGCTCGAAGCGCTTAAGACGTTTGTCGGTAAGCGCGCTATGGTTTGTGTTGGCGGAGGCTCAATGAAGAAATTCGGTTTTCTTGACAGAGCGGTAGCTTATCTCAAAGAAGCCGGCATGGAAGTAAAGATTTTTGAAGGCATAGAGCCTGACCCAAGTGTGGAAACAGTTATGAAAGGCGCTGAAATTATGCTTGATTTTAAACCTGACTGGATTGTTGCAATGGGAGGCGGATCTCCTATCGACGCGGCAAAAGCTATGTGGATAAAATACGAGTATCCCAATATTACATTTGAAGAAATGTGCAAAGTATTCGGAATTCCGTCGCTTCGCAAAAAGGCGCATTTCTGCGCAGTATCCTCTACTTCGGGCACGGCTACCGAAGTTACTGCTTTTTCGGTAATTACCGACTATTCCAAGGGCATTAAGTATCCCCTTGCAGACTTCGAGATCACTCCGGACGTAGCAATCGTTGATCCCGATCTTGCGGAGACTATGCCCAAAAAGCTCGTAGCTCATACAGGTATGGACGCAATGACTCACGCGATAGAAGCGTACGTATCCACAGCCAACTGCGACTACACAGACCCGCTTGCGCTTCACGCAATCAAAATGATAAAAAGAGACCTTGTAGATTCTTACAACGGCGACATGGCTAAGCGCGACAGTATGCACAATGCGCAATGCCTTGCAGGCATGGCGTTTAGCAACGCGCTTTTGGGTATAGTTCACTCTATGGCTCACAAGACGGGCGCTATATTTGCCGACTACGGCGCGCACATCATTCACGGCGCGGCTAACGCAATGTATCTTCCCAAGGTAATCAAATTCAACTCCAAGGATGCAACCGCTAAGAAACGCTATGGCGAAATCGCAGACTTCCTCGCTCTCGGAGGCAAGAACGACGACGAAAAAGTAGATCTTCTCATCGCAATGCTCCGCAAAATGAACGACGATCTCAATATTCCTCAATGCATCAAAAATTACGGCGCGGACAGCTATCCTTGCGCTCAAGGTTTCGTCCCCGAAAAAGTATTTCTTGAGAGATTGCACAACATCGCCGTAAACGCAGTCGGCGACGCTTGCACAGGCTCAAATCCACGTCAACCGTCGGTTGAGGAAATGGAAAAATTGCTCAAGTGTTGCTACTACGACACAGAAGTTGATTTTTAATTTTATTGCAATTACAAAAACCGTCTATAGAATCTATAGGCGGTTTTTTATTTTCTCTAACGCTTGATTGGCTTCGTAAAACTTCTTGGCTATCCTCATAAAGCGATGACTCATGCCAAATCCCGAATTGCGAAGATAATATATTAACATTATTTCGTTTAGCCTCAAAGTTTCGCTTACGCTCTTAGCTACTTCATATTTAAATTTATACTCTTCTTTCGTTACATGGCGACTATATTTACGATTGTAGTAGTCTACGCAATCTTTCAGCCATTGCAATAACTCTTGCGTAGTTAATCCTTTTGTATATTCATTTTCCATATCCTCTGCTCCTTGCGTATTTATCGCCACAATATTTACACTTGCTATCATTGATAGCAACACTATTATAACGCTAGTATCGCTAGCATGTCAAATATTTTGCTAGCATTGATAGTATAATTTTTGTAAATAACACAAAAAGGAACAAATAAATGATTAACCTTGATAAGATACGCGTAAAAATACAAGAAGCAATAAAGCAAAGTGGTATGTCACATACGCAACTGGCATCACTAATAGGCGTATGCCATCAAGCAATAGGACAATATCTATATCAAAATAAAATGCCAGCGCTTGATACGTTTGCAAAACTTTGCGCCGTACTTGATCTTGACGCCAACGATATACTTTGCGTAAGCGATTACGAATAAAAGTCGAATAGATTATCTTATTGGAGTATAATTAATCTCGGATTTAATATCCGTAGATTCAAGCTTGAATATCACTGGACGCAATCCGTCGTTGCAACTGCATATCGCAACTCCCGGTTTCTTTATCCAGTCACCGTAATAAAACACATCGTTGCCTGCCCCGTGAGCAAGAGCAAATACGTACTGATATATTGCCTTCCACGCTTCGTCGCACAAGCCTTCGGGTTTAGAATAATCGGCATAGAATACCTGTCCGACCTTCATCATAGGACAAGCCGTCAGCCCTTCTGCCCCATATTCGGCTGCAAGTTCTTTATCCAACGTGGTTTTTAATACCGTTATCTTTACTTTGTTCATATCATCTGCTCTTTTTAATCTTATTTTGCGGGTCGCGGTAAGTCAACGACGACAGTTTGCCACTTGACAAATCAAATCGGCGCATTTATCCAAGCCCAAATAACCGCTATCTAGCATTAAATCGTAATTTTCTCTTGATCCCCAAATACTGTCGGTAAACAAGTTGTAATGCCTTGCTCGTTCTTTATCTGACTTTTGGATTTCTTTTCTTGCAGTAAGTTCGTTCATGCCATAAGAATTTACCGCTCTGTTTATACGGTGTTCTATATCCGAATATACGAATACTCTCAACACGTCTTCCCTATCTTTGAGAATATAGTCGGCGCAACGTCCTACGATGACGCACGGACCTTGCTCGGCAAGCTGTTTAATTACCTTGACTTGCGCCTGATAAATTTGACTTGACAGCGACAGTAATTGATTGCCGTAGCCGTAGCTCATACCCATGCACAATTTATAAAACGCGCTGATTTTTTGTTCCTGCGACTTGACGAAATCAATGGCAAGTCCCGACTCCTCTGCCGTCTTGTCGATTATCTCTCTGTCGTAATACGGTATACCAAACTTAATCGCGACGTTCCTGCCTATAGTGCGCCCGCCGCTGCCCAATTCCCTGCCAATTGTAATAATAGTATTCATAATTCCCCCAATTTCCCTTTATATCTTAGATTTGCCTAGCCTATCTTTGAGCCGAATGTAAACTAAAAACTTGCTTCGAGAATTTGACGAATTTCTTTCTTATCAAGCACCTTGTATCCGCCGTCCATAATGAGCGTACCGTTGACTATATCGTCAAGCATAGCTTTGGTTGCTCCAAGGTCTGCGAGTTTCATCACAAGTCCTAAACTGCGCATCCACTTTTCCATTACTTCCAAGCCCTCTTCTGCGACTTGCTTATCGCTCTTGCCATCAGGATTTACTCCCCATACGTTTACTGCAAAGCGGGCAAATTTAGCCAATCCGTAAGGCAGGATATATCTATAGTAAGGCATACTTACCGCAGCCAAAGTCATACCGTGCGTCGCGTCGGTCACTGCGCCAACCGCCTGTCCGAGCATGTGCACCATCCAATCTGTTGTCTTACCTTGCGCAACAAGCGTGTTGAGCGCCCAAGTAGCCGTCCACATAATATTGCTTCTCGCCTCGTAGTCAAGAGGATTTTTTACCGCTATATCCGCGCTGTGTATCAAAGAACGCAACAGCCCTTCGCTGATATAGTCGCTGGTATTGTCGTCTTCGCCGGAGAAATACTGCTCAAGAATATGCGACATTATATCGTATATGCCGGACACCATTTGATATTTTGGCAACGTAAAGGTAAACTCGGGATTGAGTATTGAAAACTTGGGAAATACCTCTTCGCCGAATACGTGCCCTATCTTGAGTTTTTGCTCGCGGTTGGTAATTACGCTGCCGCCGTTCATCTCGCTGCCCGTGCCAACCATCGTCAATACGCAACCTACCGGTATTATATCGCAAGTTACGTCCTCAAATTTAATATAATATTTTTCCCAAGCGTCTTCGCCGCAATTAACGGATACCGACACCGCCTTTGCGTAATCGCACACCGATCCGCCGCCAACGGCAAGTATCAAATCCGCCTTTGCTTTCTTTGCTCTCTCGATACCCTCGTTGAGTTTGTCCGACGTGGGATTGGGCATTACTCCGCCGTCCTCAAAAACCTCTTTGCCGCACGATTTCAAAATCGCGACGACTTTGTCGTATATACCGTTTTTCTTGATAGACCCGCCGCCGTATACAAGCAAAACGTTCTTGCCGTACTTGGGCAATTCTTGTTTAAGACCGTCCAAAGCGTCTTTGCCAAAATAAAGCTTAGTGGGATTGCAATAAGTGAAATTACCTAACATATATTCGCTCCTTTACCATATTGATTCTATAATTTAATTTAACATTATTATATTGTAATAAATCAAATAAGTCAATATTTGATTAACAAAACGACAACTTCTTTCATATACTGACATTGAAGACATATTAACCAACCTTATTATTACATATCTGTTCTTTTGCATAAACGAAAAATAACGTAAGCAGAAGATCGTATGTAATTTTTATTATTTAAAGAGACTCTGAATAAGTGAGCGTGAACAAGATTGCGCAAGCGATTTATTTGATAAGAAGGATAGGCGTTGCAGGCGTACTGGACGTACGTCAAAATGCGCAGACGAACTTAGCGGACAAATCGATAGCAAGATTACCGCGCGAACTTATGAAGAGGCTCTTAAGGAGACAACTATGCCTTTCATTCAACGATATTCCGACGTCAAAAAAGGCGGAATTATATTTACCGGCAACACGCTGGGATTGAGCAAAGCCGCCAATCAAAACGCTCCCGGCACGGAAGGCTCGATTGGAGCTTTTACAAGCCTCAACAATGCTCTGCAGGTGGGTACTTTCCCCGCGGGTACTACGCTTGATTACACGCAAAACGGCTCTCGGGCAATCCTCAATTTGCCTGCCGGTTCAACCGTGCTGTACGCTGAACTCGTATGGGGCGGACTGTTCCGTTCTTCAGTCAACAACATTTCCGCGCTTATCAACAACAACGTAAACTTTACTACGCCTCTCGGTTCTTTTTCTATAGCGCCCGACCCTGCCACGGCTCAAACTTTCAATATACCTGCCGATAATATTACGGTGGGCTTCTACGTGCGCACTGCTAACGTAACCCCGCAAGTGCAAGCAGCTTTGGGCGGAACTTACTCCGTGCAAGGAGTGCCTGCGCTGATAGAGGCAATCGACGACAGAACCGCCGACACCAACCACGCGGGTTGGACGCTTGCCGTCGCGTATGAAGACCCAACGCAGACTTTGCGAAACCTCACTATATACAGCGGAGGCGCGGTGGTATCCCCCAACACCGGAAGTACGACGATTACCGTATCCAACTTCCTCACTCCGTCAGTCCTGCCTATCACGGGTAAAATATTCGTATCGGCGCAAGAGGGCGACGCCGTGCTCACGGGAGATAGAATGCAATTCGGTCAAAGCGTAGCTACGCTTGCCGACCTATCAGGACCTAACAACCCTGCAAACAATTTCTTTGCCTCGCAAATCAACAACCAAAACGGTACGCTCGACACCTCCGGCACTTTCGGCTCTCGTAACGCAAACGCCGCTACCGGTACGAATACTTCCGCATGCCGTCAGGGCTGGGATATAACTGCCGTCAACGTATCCAATCAATTGGCGGCAAACCAAACCAGCGCAGTCGTCAGATTTACCAGCGACGGAGATTTATACGTCCCCAATGCGCTTGCTCTGCAAATTGACAGCAAAGGCGCAAACCTTGTCATAACGAAATCTGCCGACAAAACCTACGCCGAAGTGGGCGAAGAAATAACCTATAACTTAGCGATACAAAACACCGGTACGGTAGACGCATTGAACACGACTTTGAGCGATATGTTGCCACCCGAGACTACTCTAGTCCCCAACTCCGTGACGGTAGACGGCGTAGCGTATGCAGGAGCTCTGCCTGTCGTCATACCCACTATTGCCCCTAACCAAACGGTAACGGTAGTTTTTAAAGTTACGGTAAACGCATTGCCTGCCGCCAATCCGATATTCAATATTGCAAGAGCCGACTTTGAGTTCTTCCCGTTTGCGGGTTACTCGGCGACGAGTTTTTCCAACTCCAATCCGGCTGCCGTGTATATTATTGCCCGCCAGATGAGCATAGTCAAGAGCGTAGACAAGGCTTTTGCCCTCAAGGGAGATATACTCAACTACACTTCGGTAATTACCAACACAGGTAGCGTACCAGTGACCGACGTGACCTTCAAAGACGCAATACCCGCAGGTACGACGTTTGTCGCAGGCTCGGTAACTATTGACGGAGTAAGCTATCCCGCATACAACCCTCAAGACGGATTCTTCGTGGCGAACCTGACGCCCGGAGCAAGCTCGACAGTAACCTTTCAGGTGCAAATAAACTAAGGAGAAATATTATGATAATACCCAATCAATCCAATATCGCTTTCAATTACGTTTTGCCCGACGGACAGACGTTGGCTGCCAACCTCGACAGCAATATAGTAAATACCGAAGTGCTGACCTACTCCGTGCCGAAAGTTAAGAGCGGAGATAAGACCTTTATGCAAGAGGGAGAAACTTCAGTCCACACTGTCGTGATAACCAATAACTCGCAAACTCAGCTCTTCAATCTCGTATTCAAAGACACTATGTCTAACGGCGCAACCTACGTCGCGGGAAGCGTAGAGGTCAACGGCGTATCTCAACCCACTTACGACCCAATCGCCGGATTCTCTCTGCCTGCGCTCGACCCCGGACAGTCCGTAACTGTGGCTTACACTATACAGGCAGACAATCCTATGACTCAGTCTACAGTAACAAACTTCGCAACTCTCAACTACTCCGTCGACGACGCAACCAGAGCCGTCCAAAACTTCTCTGAAGATACCAATACCGTGACAGTACAAATCATATCCAACAGAATTACCAACGTCAAGAGCGTGGATAAAGCTTTTGCAATCAAGGGAGACAACCTGCACTACACGTCGGTAATTACCAATACCGGCACTCTCAACAAGACCGACCTAATATTTACCGACCCAATCCCTGCAGGTACGACTTTCGTCGCAGGTAGCGTAAAGGTCAACGGCGTATCTCAACCAACCTACGACCCGCAAGCGGGATTTGACCTACCCGACCTCGCGCCTTCGGAAGCGGCGACGGTAGAATTCGACGTTACGGTCAACTGATACGAGGAGGACTGATATGACTACCATAATCAACTTATCCAACGTAACCGATAATTCGGGAGAAACGCCGGTAATCACGTACAGCAATCCGGTAACTACGTTAGTTAACCCGCCGACGCAACCGCCTTTCGTTCCGCGAATGGCGCAATGCCCCTCTTGCAATTGTTGTCAAAACTCTTGCGGATGCGGATGCAATTGCAATTGCTCATGCAACGGCTGTTGCAATAACTGACCTATCTCTAATTGTCTTTTGACCTAAAAAATACGACGGCAGACTCAAAAAATCTGCCGTCGCATATCAATTTAAGCATACTGTATTGATATTTTTGTTATTTGCAAAGAGCTTTCAACACCTCGCCAATATCGTCGTTGATACAAATCGACCTACTCTCTATTTGCGAAGGACATACCGCTTCGCCATAGTTTACGCATGCGTAAATAGCCTGCGCATTTCCATTGGTAAGTCTCCAAAACGGATATTTGATTACGGCGGGAGTATTACCGCCCACGCCAAGCTCAAGATACAAAATGCGCTTATCCATATTTGACTTTATAAATTTTTCGTATCTCTCGCAAGCAATATGCCAACCGCTGTCTTCGACGAATTTGTCGTCTATGCGCAAGTTGGTAGTCATTGGCTTGCCGCACTTGGGACAGCGCGGTATAAGCCCTGTCGGAATCTTCATATCCTTCTGCTCTTTTACCATAAGGCGGACAATATCTTCGTTGTCGTAAGTTTTGCTATGGCAAGGCTGCGAGCATTGAAAAAGTCCGTAATCTCCCTGCGTATAAAAAAGCCTCTCTTTATCAAATCCCGCTCTTTGAAAACAGTGATCTACGTTGGTCGTAATGACGAAATAGTTTTTGTCTTTGACAAGTCTATACAAGTCGTCGTAGACAGGCTTAAGCGGATTTGTATATCGATTGACAAGTATATTTCGAGACCAAAAAGCCCAATACTCTTCGGGAGTGGAATAGGGATAAAATCCCCCCGAATACATATCGTTGAAACCGTATTTTTCTTGAAAGTCGCCGAAGTTGTCTGCAAAGCGTTCCCCGGAATACGTGTAACCCGCAGAAGTAGAAAGCCCTGCGCCCGCGCCGATTACTATCGCTTCGGCGCTGTCAATCGCGCTTTTAAGCCTCTCAATTTGACTTGAGTAATCTTGAGTATATTTCATAATCAAGCTCCTTAAATACGTTGAAAATTACTTTGATATTGCTTGCCGTCTTTGCCTTAAATTCCTTTACGGTCTTGATAGCAATCTCCGCCGCTTTCTCGTTTGGAAAACAAAACTCGCCTGTCGATATACAGCAAAAAGCTATGCTGTCCAAACGGTTTTTGTCGGCAAGTTCAAGGCATGAACGATAGCAACTTGCAAGTTGCTCTTCGTGACCTTTGGTAAGTCTGCCTCGAACGATTGGTCCGACAGTATGCAAAACATATTTGCACGGCAAGTTGTAAGCCTTGGTTATTTTTGCCTGACCGGTCGGTTCTTCATGCCCTTGCTTGCTCATCATCTCGGCGCACTCCAAACGCAATTGCACTCCAGCAAAGGTGTGAATTGCGTTGTCAATACAGCCGTGATTGGGACAAAAACAACCCAGCATTTGCGAATTTGCAGCATTGACTATGCCGTCGCACTTGAGCGTCGTAATATCGCCTTTCCAAAGATATATGCCGTCGGCAATAGGCTTGAGGTCGGATACGTCCGTTATCCCCTTTTGCAATAACTCATTTTGCAAATACTCATCCTGTATCTGCAAGAATTCTTTGCTTGCCGGTTGCGGCATTCTCACGTTGACTAGCGCTCGAAACAACCGCTTTTGCGATTGCTCGTCGTCGGGTATTTCGACGCCCAAATGCTTTGACGAAAGCAAATAGTTTATTAAGTATTGCCTTCTGCTTTGTTGATTCATAGTATTATTGCGTCGTTTACCGTATAGCCTTGCAAAGAATTTTCTTTTACTTGAATGCAAATATACTTCAATGCGTTAGTTGCAGAAGCAAAAAACTGTCTTTTAGCCGACGGAGAAATGCGCAACCAATCGCCTGCTTTTACACTTACGCTTTGTTCGTCGATTGTTACGTTTCCCTCTCCCTCGAGAATTGCGTAAATTTCTTCATTTTGCTTATGAGCGTGGACGAAAGGTACGCTTGCCCCTGCAGGCAAAACGTTGACGCTTATCTCTGCTCCCGTAAGTCCAAGTACGTCGTGAAGTTCTTGACGCGCGCCGTCTGCGACGCTAATCATTTTAAAATTGTTCATAATAATATCTCCTCAAATTTTTTTTACAATCTCATCGACTGCGCTCAAAGTATAACAAATGCAAAAAAACATTGCAAGAAAGTTACTTTTCTATTATCTGTTAATAAATTGGTTACTAAGTATCATTTTTAAACTATTGACACAAAATATACGTTTTGATATACTAATAACAAGGAGTACATTATGCTGACCAAAGACGAATTACCCCAATGCCCTGTGGCAACAACCGTGCAACTAATAGGCAATAAGTGGAAGATACTTATTATCCGCAATTTACTGACAGGACCGCAAAGATTTACGCAAATAATAAAGACGATCCCGGGAATAAGTAAAAAGGTGTTGACGGACAATCTCCGCGCGCTCGAAGACGACGGACTCGTCGAAAGACAAATTTTTGCAGAAGTACCGCCCAGAGTGGAATACTCGTTGAGTGACCTCGGCAAAACCTTGCAACCCATTCTCGACGCTATGCGCGATTGGGGCGCCGACTATTTAAATAGTTTGGCTTAAAGGTAGGTGTCGCAATCTTTTACGGCGCTCCCTTTTCGCTAAACAAAAGCGGTTACTAACACTATAGATACTTCCAACTAAGCCTTTTGTAATTCTTAAATATCAATCCGTTACCTTATTAAAGTTTGTCTGATTGCGTCGTTTACTCTCTCGCGCAATTCTAACTGCCAATCGTCGCTATGCGGATATTCCGCGAATGTGATTGGCTTTTCAATTCCCTGCTCCAAAATTTCCATAGTCTTTTCCCTGCCAATCAAACTCTCTAGAAGTTGCAACGCGCGCATATCCTGCAAAGCGTCGTAAAATACTCTCAACCTCAACGAAATCAAAGGCTTTCCGTCCTTGTCTGGGTATACGACGTAAGAGTCGCCCGATGGGAATTGACCGCCTGCGGCAGTCTCTTGATAGGGATCGACTTCGCCCACTGACAGTCTCTTGTACCAAAAGTTGTAGCCCCAATGCAAAAATCCTTTAACGTCGTATTTATATAACTGACAGCCAAGAACTCTGTTGCGTTGCGACGGCATAGAGAAAAACCTGTTGGCTATTCTGTCCACCTGCGCGCTGCAATAGTAGGTCCAAAGTTCCTTGACGTTGCCTATATACGCGCCAACGTGGTCGGTGGCAGGTATGGGCAACCCTACCAACCCCTTTTGATAGAACTTATAATCGCTGAGCGCGTCTATAATTTTGAAATCCCCGAAAAGTTCTTTGACGATATCGCTTGCCTTGCGGTAATAACGGATTACTCCCGCAAACGGCTCGTCTGACACGTGGAAGAATACCTTGTCGGCAACTCCCTTTTGCCTCAAATAATCTTTGAGCTTGGGAGCAAGCGCAGTAAGGAAAGCCTTGTACTTCTTGCCCGCGCCTTTGGTATCCCAACCGAATATCCTCTTTACCTCGCCGTCGACTGTTGCCATAATCTTAGGGCATCTCTTTGCGCCCCATTGCGTAAAGAAGTGCGCCATCTCAAAATAATCTATGCCAACGCGACGACACATATCAATCCACTTGTCAAGATTTGCAAAGTCAAAAGAATATTCGCCGTCTTTGACTTCCACTCCAATAAGTTGAACGGTCAGTCTCTCCCCGCCTTTCTTCGTGTCAAGCGGCGGAGTAAAGATAGGAGTAAGCGCTACGTTCATACCGTACTCGCGGGCAGTCTTGAGATAATTCTCAACTATCTCCCAATACTTATCTGAAAATACGTCGACCTTGTAATAAGTCGCAAGGCAGTCGGAGTGAAACCAATTGGTATATAACAATGTCTGCTCGGGCAAATCGCAATCTATTACGTCGACGGTAAACTCTGCCCGCCATTGCTCATCATCGCCTTTGAGTATAACCTCTATTTTTTGCTCTCCAACCGGAAGCGTGGGATTGGGATCAATCGACAGCCAAAGGCTAGTCCACTTACCCGCAGACAAACTCAACTCTCCCTCAAGCGGACGCAACAACTCGGGGAAATTTCCGACCTGCGTTCGCAAGGTATAATCGTCCTGTCCCTTGCCCACCGGCATAGACGAATGGAGTTCCTCAACGACGCTGACTTGGATCACGTCTTTCAACTGCGAATTAATCTCCACCGCCAATTTACAATTTATATCGCTCATCAGCGCGACTTGCATCGACGCTTTTTCATTGCGAAAAATGCTCAATCTTTCAAATGTCTTTGCTTGCGGCTCTTCGTCTGAAAATACTTTGACAAGAGAGCTCAACTGCTTAATCTTCAACATAATTATCTCCTTCGCAAAATTGCTAGATATGTCAATTATATCATACATTTTATTAAAAATAAAGTCCTGCTCTCAAATAACTCTTGTTAACCATTGTTTATAAAAACATACTCGCAACTAGTAAAAGTATTATGAATTAAGCGCATTTTTGGAAATATATCACTCAATTATGA
>CAMWQA010000042.1 GCA_947176265.1 uncultured Clostridia bacterium
TAATTCTTATCCTTAATCAAATTATACACTTTAGTTGATCACCTCTCCCGCTGATAATACTTCTTCTTCGCCTAAGCCGACTCAGCCGGCAAAGACAACTACGACTGCAAAGAAAGCCGAGCCCGCAAAGACTACTACAACTGTGAAGAAGACCGAACCTGCGAAGACCACTGCGACGACTGCAAAGAAAGCCGAGCCTACCAAGTCTTTTGCCGACAGAAAGAAGTCTACGACAGCAAGCGCGGCGGCAGCTACGTCGTTGGTTTCCGACAACGAGCGTAAACCTGCAAGAACTACAACTAAACCTGCGCAGAAGACCACTGCGTCAAAGCCTGCGTCCAAAGAGAAGACTTCGGACGGAAATAAGAAAAAGAAGATAATGATTATTGCCATCGCGTCGTCATGCGTCTTCGTAGTATTGTTAAGCGTTATATTGGGAGTTACGTTAAGCGCAAATCGCAATCCCGTAAAGTCAATAGATAGATACGACCTTTCGTACTCGACCAATACGGTTGTGCGTTACGGAGAGCAGACTTTGGGCAACGTAAGCCGTAACAAACCTGTAAAAGAGGTAAAAGACGAGAGAAGCGCTTTTGACGCGCCTTTGTTTGCAGGGCATGAAGATAACCGTTATCCTACTTACGGCTCTACGCTTGGATACGTTATAGGTATGGACGACGCGCAGGTTGCCGCAAGAAACGCTCTTATAAGCGAATCGAGCTATCTTTGCGCATGGGGAACTGCCGGAGCAAACAACGGCGGACCGCAGACTGAGGATAAGTATACAAAGATTGACAAGAACGGTTGGCTCTATCAATATAAGAACGGCGAGTGGATTCACTCACTTACTTGGGGGAAGACGGATTACGTAGAGAGCAACTATAGACGACTCTATAAGCACGCGGCTTCAAAGGGACTGTATCTTGGCGACGTATCCGACAGCGAACCGGCTATCGTCAAGGAACTCACGTTTAGCAGTCGCGATTACGAGTGCGGATACGGAGTTACCGGACTGTACGCTCCAGCGGGCGAAGTCATCAAAGTTGAGATGAGCGGCGCCGACATGAACGCGACGAACGGTATTACCATACATATAGGTCAAGCGCTCTTCAACGGTCAGGCAAACAACATTTGGATGGAGAAGAACCAAATGCAACGTTTCCCATACCTGTTGAATACACTCAATATCAATAAGCAAACGGCGGAGTATAACGAAAAGACGGATACTTGGACGGGGTATATCGGCTCGTTCATAGGCGGACCTATTTATATTCGCAACAAAGGTACTACAAATAACCCAATTACCTTCAACACGACCATTTCGGGCGGCGTTGCGTATTCGCACTTCATTTTGGGTTACACCACCAAAGAAGAATTTGAGAAAAACTCAAAATCGTCTGCGCCATATTTTGATTTGGAAGTATGGGACAACGGCGTACTTCACTCGGGACCAAAGAGATACGCGCAGGAATTCTCTTACGACGATCTATATAAAGCGGCTGTACTTTGGGATAAGGTTTCGTCGGTAACGGCTTCAAATAATTCAAAATACGGTATAGTATTTATATACGACCCATTCGTTGCCGCAGGCGCTGCCGTTGCGTTCCCGGGACGTAACTCAGTCAACTGTCCAACAGATTGGATGTCGTCGTCGCTCAATTACGAAGCGACTGTTACGTCGGGTAGCTGGGGTAACTTCCACGAGTATCACCACAACTTCCAAAATTATGGCGTAGGATATACCGGCGAAGTAACCAACAACGGTCTCAATCTCGTATCTTACAGTTTATTTACCAATATTTCTGCGTTAAGACAGCTTGGTAACTACGGCGGCGCAGGACTTTCGGATTGGAATCAATATACAAGCGCGACGTGGGCGTTGAATCAAGTAAATAACGAAGCGATAGAAAGTACCAACGGACTTGCCGTATACGCAACCTTGTTGCACAATTTCGGACAGGACGTATATATCAACGCGAGAGGAAATTGGGGCGCAAACTATCTCAATAGGTATGCGGCGCTTACTCATCAAGATTTCTCATATTTCGATTCAAAAATAGCCAAATATTCGGAAGGTCCGTTAAATCTTACGGCAACTGATTATCCGTTGTTCGTTCCCGTCTCGTCGGTTTATCAGACTGGCAGAACTTACAACTACGACGGCAAGAAAATCGAGATAAATACTATGCGGCCTTACGTTATTCCATACGGAGAGCCGTATACGGTTGACCTTAATCCATATACCGCGTCGAGCGGACAGTATGTGAGCGGCAGTGTGGTAATTGGCAACGGCTTTACGTACAAGATAAAGAGCGTCAACACTAAAGGCGTAAAAGGAAAGTTTGTTGAGACGAGCAAAAAGGGAATTTATACCTTTACGCCTAACACTAAGTATATGCAATCGGGTAAAATCTACGTTACCTTAGAGATTACGACTACGGACGGCGCAAAACAATGGAACGGTCATGCGCTCGAAGACGTGGATTTGATTCTTGAATTCCAACAGTCGCATGAAACTAAGAAAGCTATTTTGGAAAGAACTACTTATACGTATGCGGCAGATAAAATGTATACCGATGCGGCAACTGCTTTTGAAAGCAACTTTGCAAATTACTCAAGCGTAGAAAAGAAAGATCATTCTAATCCTACGCAGAATGCAAATACCGATATTTGGTTCTTCTATCCAGACACGCAAGAAAATCGCGAGAAATATCCTAATGCGTCGGATACATCCTTTGCTCGTAACAATAGTATCGAAGTTATCGATGGCAAGTTGTATATAAGAGAATCGGGTAAGTATCGCGTATATCTGCGCGGACGTTTCAACTGCGCGCTGTATTATTCTATCGGCGGAAGCGCGTATAAGCTCGGAGCTTCTATTAAAAACGGTAGCGGGGATAATTTCTATTACTCTGATCCTAATACATATTTCGACGTGGAGTTTAGAGCAGACGGCAAGGTATTAGTCAACAACCAAGTTGTAAAAGAGAATTATAAAGGCGATAGGTGGATTTATATTAAAGAAGTGCTTATCGTTCAGACATCGCCTCGTATCAGTTACATAGGCGTAGGAATTGCGCAATGGACGCCGCTTTATAGCGCGACGACTGATGACAAAGGGGTAACTCACTATTGGGACAGAAACGGCAATGAAGTTGATCCAAAAGACGCGACAGATACTACGCCGAAGGCGCCTACAACGAATAGACCTTACGCAACTGCGTATAGACAGTCTTATGAGTTCCAAAAGCAGTTTGAGAGCGACTATTTCTATACGAGAAGTTATACTTATTCTTATAGCAATGTTGCTAAGCCCTCGGCTAATGCGGCTATTTTGGAAACTAAAAACGTCAATGCTTATGGAGACTCGCCTGTACAAAATATATTGACGGAGAGCGGACTTTCCGGAACGACCGGTAAATTCCAAGTTAGCGCGAATAAATTTCCAATGGAAATTTCAGTTGATTTGGGGAAGGAAATAACGGCTAATAGAATTGATTTATATGGCACGCTTTACAATGGTAATTCTTATCATCCTAAGAAATACTATATACTCGTAGGCAATTCTTCCGATAATATATCGACGCCGTTCGGACCTCAATGGGATAACGTACAGTCGACTACCGGTAACACAGGATTCAGTATTGACAAACCGCTTACTTTTAGGTACTACAAAATTGTCGTTGAAGCATGGTCGTATGGGCAGGTTCAATTTAGGCATATTAAGTTTAGTTATACGATTCCGGGTACAGCAACATTATATTCGTTGGACAATGCTATGTTTACTTACAAGGGCAAGTGGTATGGAGCGCAAGCAAATTCCAACTTCGGACACGTCTACGTCGGCAAGAAAGGCGCAAGCGTAACCTTTGAATTCGAAGGATCGAGACTTGGAATATTGAGCAGCGTAGCTTATGGCGCGGATTTTGAGGTTAAGATTGACAAAAAGAAAGTTAGCTCGGAATACATTATGAAAGAGGATGCCGATACGTACTTATCCTATCTGTCTGGAAAGCTTTCAAGCGGTAAGCATAAAGTTACAATCAAGTGCAAGGGTACTGCTAATATAGATTCGATAGTTGTTTATCCTTAATTGATATAGGTAGTTTTATAGTGCTATCCTGCTTGCAAATTGAATATGATATAATATATTATTGATAAAAATTTTTAATTAAAGTAGGAGGACACTCAAGCGGCGAACACAGCGTTGTAATCAAGTGCAAAGGCCAATCTAGCTTCGATTCTATCGTGACGTACAATACGGCTAAGTAGAGCGCAAGCGACTCAATCAAAAGAATTAGTGGAACGCAAAAGCGTTCCACTTTTTTATTGCGCAAACAAAATTATATAAAATTCATTGATATTTTTATATTGTTGCATTAATATTATATTATAAGAAAAGGTCGGCGAGGTAGGCTATGGATGACAAAAAAGTATCTTGGATATTAAGGTCGGCAATTATTCTCGTCGGGATATTCGGCGTTGCGGTATGCGCGTTTTGGTGGCCGTTTAGTATATCGTTGACGGCAGTAGGGATAGCGCAAGACAATCCTCCCATTACGTCGGCGCAATCTATCGAGTTTTGGGTACAATTCGTATTTTATCAATTGGTGTCATTGCCGTGCTTTGCGATATTGGTATTAGCTTGGCTTGTTACCAATCGCATTTACGCAGGGGAGTTTTTACATTTGAGTACGTTTAAGTTGATAAAAACCGCGTCTTTGATATTATTTATAGATTTGGTTGTATACTTCATAGGTAATTTGGTATTTACGTTTTTGAAGTGGAACGATTTCGCAATAATATATTATTTTTTGGGCGCAATAGGAGTTGCCGTAGCGTTATGCATGAGCGTAATTGCTCATTTTATCAAGAAGTCTGAATTAACCAACCTTAACTAAAAATGCGTATCAATTTGATACGCATTTTAAACATAACCGTTCTTAAAGTTGCAATGATTTAAGATACTGGGTCAAACCGTCTTTCAACTTTTCATCTCTCAATCCGTATTCTACGGTAGCTTGGATATATCCCAACTTGTCTCCCACGTCGTATCTTCTACCGTCAAAGGTATAAGCGTACGCGCCGGTGGAATCTGCAATCGTCTGAATTGCGTCCGTCAGACATACTTCGCCGTTTGCCATTGGAGGAGTATTTTTGAGTATATCGAATATATCGGGAGTGAGAATATATCTGCCGATACTAGCCAAAGTAGAGGGAAGTTCCGTAATTTTCGGCTTTTCCACAAGGCGAACTACTTCCGTATATTTGCCTTTTGTTGCACCGGGATTGACAATGCCGTACTTGCTTGCTTCCTCTTTCGGTACGTCTTGACAGCCGAGTATAATTTTGCCCGTCTTGTCATATGCCTCAATTAACTGTTTGAGACAGGGTTTTTGCGGATTGTAGATAATATCGTCTCCGTAGAGCACTGCAAAAGGCTCGTTGCCTACGAAAGCTTCGGCTTCGAGTACAGCCATACCGCTTCCGTTCATCTCCTTTTGACGGACGTAGTATATATGCGCCATATTGGATATATCTCTCACTTGCTTTAGATACTCGTCCTTTTTGGTGCGTATTAACAATTGCTCAAGCTCTACCGATATATCAAAGTGGTCTTCGATACATTTTTTATTTTTACCCAGAATTATCAATATTTCCGTTATACCGCTCTTTACCGCCTCTTCCACAACGTATTGCAGAGTAGGAGTATCTACGATTGGCAACATTTCCTTTGGAATTGCCTTCGTCGCGGGTAAGAATCTCGTGCCGAAACCGGCTGCCGGTATCACGGCTTTTCTAATCTTTGTCATATTTTTGGACCCTTTCGTTAAGTTCATACGACAATCTTTCTGTCGATTTACATACTAAGTTCGTCTACGCTTTTTGACGTACATATAGTACGCCTGCAAAGCCTATTCTCCTTATTATGCAAATCGTCTACGCAATCTTGTTCGTACTCACTTAATTCAAGGATCTGTTAGTTTTACGAGTTCTTTATTATGTTAGTACGGCAATCTTGCAGTCGATTGCATAAGAACTGAATATTATTTATAACTATTATATACTATTAATCCATATAAATCAATGTTTACACAAATTTTTCAAAAAGTTTTCATTATTTTTTGCATAAAAGGTATTGACAATGTCAAAAATAGTGGTATAATAAAGCAAAGGTCAAAGAAAGTCAAACATAAAATTAAGGAGGCGCGCGGTGGCTAATCTATCCGACGAAATCGAGCAGTTTATACTTTCGATATTCACAGACGACAACAGGCTCAAGTTATCCCGTAATGATTTGGCGCATTATTTTTCCGTTGCGCCCAGTCAGATAAATTACGTTTTGTCGACGAGATTCAATCTTGACAAGGGATACGTCATCGAATCCAAAAGAGGCGGCGGCGGTTTTATTACCATCGTCAGAATAAGCGAGACCAAAGAAGATACGCTATCTACGATACTGCAAGAACTCGACGGCATCGACGCGCTTTCGTTCAATCGGGCTAACGGCTTTTTGCAGAGGTTGGAAAGAGAAGAGATAATAACCCAGCAAGAGAGCGATATAATCAAGAGCGCTATAAGCGACAGAGCAATGGGAGTCGTCACTCACAGCGCAAACGTACGCAAGATTGTCTTTAAAGAAATACTGATAGGATTGATTAGGAGGTAGTTTATGCTTTGCGAACTGTGCAAAATGAGACAGGCAGAAGGTATAGTGAAGACGGACGAGGGAAGCGCAAATCTTTGCGCGGTATGCTTTCAAAGATATAGAATGTTAAAGGCGACCGAAGAGATTGAGGGACTCATGGACTTCTTTAGTATGCACGACGTGTCCAACGCGTTGTCTGCGTATGTGATGCGCAATGTCGAAGCAGTTTGTCCCGCGTGCGGAATGAGTTTGAGCAGACTCAAAAATGATTTTAAATTCGGTTGTTCTAACTGTTACGACTTCTTTTCCGAAAAAGCCAAAGAGTATTTTGAGGAACTGGGCGGTCAAGAATACAAAGGCAGATACTTTGGATATGAGAACAAGAACAAACCTCGCAAGACTCTTGCGGATATGACGGTTGACGATCTGCCGTTTTTGATGAAGATGCTGAAAGAAGCCAAAGACAATCAAGAGTTGGCGAAAGCGGACGCCATTAACAGACGTATCAAACAACTCAAAGGAGACGCGCAATGAATATTCAAGATATAGTAGTATCAAGCAGAATAAGATTTGCTCGCAACGTCAATAATTTGCCATTTCCGCACCTACTTAACGGCGACGAAGGCAAGTTGCAAGAGTTTTTGAACACTGTTCAAAATGTATGCGCGTCTAAATTTGACGGCGATATATACACCGTGAGCGATATGAAAATAGGCGGAGAGGTATGCGAAGGCGCAGACGACTACTTCCTCAATATGCTGATAGAAAATCATTTGATAAGCCCCTCGCTTGGCAGAAGCAAGTTTGGCGGAGCGGTTATAAGCAAAGATAGAAGCATATCCGTCATGTTCAACGAAGAAGACCATCTGCGCGAGCAGTGCATATTGGACGGATTTAGATTGAGAGAAGCCTACGAGAGACTTTTGGAAATCGACGTAACCTTGCACGAGAAATTGGATATAGCCTACAGAAAGGGCTTGGGACATCTTACGGCTTGCCCCACCAACTTGGGCGCGGGAATGAGAGCGTCGGTAATGATGTTTTTGCCCGCTTTGGATTTGTGCGGAGACTTGAGACGGTTGATTAAGAAATTCGCAAGTGAAGACGTGACGATAAGAGGAGTTTACGGCGAAGGCAGCGAGGCGACGGGATTTATGTATCAAATATCCAATCAAGCCGCGGTAGGTTGGAGCGAAGAGCAGATTATATCCAAGATGGAGAGTATTGTCAAAGAACTTTGTATGCTTGAAGAGCAGGCAAGACGCGCTATATTGGACAGAAAGAAAATTGATCTCGAAGACCAGATTATGCGCGCGTACGGCACTTTGCTTTTTGCGAGGGTACTTGGTTCAGACGAGTTTATGATAAATATCGCTTACGTCAAGTTGGGAATTAGTTACGGACTTCTTAAGTTGGACGTGCGCGCAATCAACAAACTTATTCCCAAGGTGTTGCCGTATACGCTTTCGGTAAACAAGGGCAAAATCCTCAACCCGCACGAACGCGACGTGGAGAGGGCAAAGATAGTCAGGTCGGCTTTGATTGCATGCAAGATACAATAATACGCAATTGAGTTGTTATCTGACGCAAAAAGATGTATAATAATATATAAAGTTTTGAAAACACATAATATTAGCAGTATAACGAATACTGCGGGAGAGTAAAATGGAAAGATTTGACGACGAATGTAATAAGATTATTGAGACTGCAGAAATACTTGCAGTGAGGTCGGGCGGAATTTTGGGTACGGAGCATTTGCTTTGCGCCTTTACCTATCACGAAAATTCGCAGGCGGCAAAAATTTTGGCAAGACACGGTTTTGACAAGAGTATCGTCAATGAATTTTTGGATTTCGACGGTATTACTTGCAAGACTTGCAAATATTCTCAAAGGACTATGAAATGTCTGCATACGGCTATAAATTTGGCTGATAAGACGAGCAGATGGGCTGTCAATTCGCTATTGTTTTTGATTGCTACGCTCAGCGATAAGACGTCGTTTGCTTGCAAAGGACTTATGGATTTGGGCTTATCTCCAGGGGACATAGGACTCGACGCTTTCAACGCGCACGACGAGATGATTGCTCAAAGTAAATCTAACGGCGAAAAATTTAACGGCTACGGCGAGAAGACGCAATTCGGATCTGACACGAGAGCCGACGACGAGGACGACGCTTTGTCGGGACTTGGCGAGGACATGACCAAAAAGGCAAGGGACGGCAGACTCGATCCGGTTATTGGTAGAGACGATGAAATTCAGCGTATTATTGAGATACTTTCGAGAAGAAAGAAGAATAATCCTATTTTGATTGGCGAGCCGGGCGTAGGTAAGAGCGCAGTCGTAGAGGGATTGGCGCAGGCAATTATCGAGGGTAAAGTTCCCGAGCAGCTTAGAAACAAGCGCGTATTTTCATTGGATATGGCAAGTTTGCTTGCAGGCACTAAATACAGAGGCGAATTTGAAGAGAGATTGAAAAAGGCTATCGACCAACTCAACAGACGCGGAGACACAATTCTCTTTATCGACGAAATCCACACTATAGTGGGCGCGGGAAGTACCGAGGGAAGTATGGACGCGGCAAATATCTTAAAGCCTCAACTTGCAAGAGGCGAGATGCAGACTATAGGCGCAACGACTTTGGAAGAGTACCGCAAGTATTTTGAGAAAGACAGCGCGTTGGAGAGAAGATTCCAGACAGTCTTGGTAGATCCGCCGTCCGTCAGCGACACGATTACCATACTTCACGGCTTGAAGAGCAAATACGAGGAGCACCACGGCGTGCAGATTACCGACAGCGCAATCACTGCCGCTGCGGTAATGAGCGACAGATATATCAACGACAGATTCCAACCTGACAAGGCGATAGACCTCATTGACGAAGCCGCTTCGAGAAAGAGAATACACGGCACGTCGCTTCCGCAAGAAATTCAAAAGATGGAAGACGATATCAAAAAGGCGGAAAGTACGGAAAAGACCTACGCCGAAATGGCAGAGTACGACAAGGCTGCGGAAGTCAAGAAGTACAGGACGGATATCGAGCAAAAACTCAAAGACGCTCGTAACAAGTGGGCTATTGATACCAACGCAAGCAACATGAGTATTGACGAGACGGATATCGCCAACATAGTATCGTCTTGGACGAAGATACCCGTGACCAAACTCACGCAGAGCGAAAGTCAAAAGCTCTTGGGTATGGAAGATATACTCAAGAAGAGGGTCATCGGTCAAGACGAAGCGGTAGAGGCTATCTCGCGCGCCGTCAGAAGAGCAAGAGTGGGCATCAAAGACCCCAAGAGACCTATTGGTTCGTTTATATTCCTTGGACCTACGGGCGTTGGCAAAACCGAGTTGTCGAAAGCGCTTGCCGAGGCTATATTCGGCGACGAAAACCTTATGATCAGAGTTGATATGTCGGAATATATGGACAAAGTCAACGTGTCAAAGCTCATAGGTTCTGCGCCCGGTTACGTCGGATTTGAAGAGGGCGGACAGTTGACTGAAAAGGTAAGAAGAAAGCCCTACTCGGTAGTTCTTTTCGACGAGATAGAAAAGGCGCATCCCGAAATATTCAATATACTCTTGCAGATACTCGACGACGGCGTGTTGACGGATTCTCACGGCAGAAAGGTTGACTTCAAGAATACCATAATCATCATGACGTCCAACATAGGCGCAAGCGAGATAAAAGCGACTGCTAGATTGGGCTTTGGAGCGCAAGATTCGCAAAACGATTATGAGAATATGCGCCAGACGCAAATGCAGGCTCTCAAAAAGACCTTGAAACCCGAATTTATCAACCGTATCGACGATATTATCATATTCAGACCGCTTCAAGACGAAGATATGTCAAAGATTATTTCCGTAATGACGGCTTCGCTCAAAAAGCGTCTTGCAGACAAAGATATCAATATTGACGTCAGCGAAAAGGCTATGAAACTTATCGTCGAAAAGGGCGCAAACAAAGAGTACGGAGCAAGGCCTCTGCGCAGAGCTTTGCAAAGAATGATTGAGGACGAACTCAGCGAACGTATTCTCAAAGGCGATTTGGATATTGGGGATCATATTGAGATTGACGAGAGCGAAGGGGAGCTTACTTTCACAAAGAAAGAAAAGTAATGATATTACAACGACCGATTAAAAAAAGCCGCTCCAAATTAGGAGCGGCTTTACGTTATTGCAATTGCGCTGTATTTTAATAATCCAGTTCTATACAACCCAAGTTGCCGGCTTTTCTCTTATACAGCACGTTGACTTTGCCTGTGCCGTTGTTGAGGAAGATATAGAAATCGTGATCTATGAGTTCCATATCCTCGACAGCTTCTTCGAGGTCGATTTTCTTGAGCGCCATAGTCTTGGTACGAATGACTTCCATCTTTGATTGCTCGGCTTGTTGGGGATACATAGTATCGCCTTCCAAAGCGCTCTTTTTAAGTTTGCCGAGTTTGGTGCGGTGTTTTCTAATTTGTCCCTCGATCTTTGGCAACGCCAAATCTATATTCTTGTACATATTGTCCGATGCGACTTCGCTTCTTACCATATTGTTGCCGAAGAAAATCGTCACTTCCATTACGTACCTTTCTTTGCCGGTCTCTTTGAGGAAAATCTTTGCCACGGCGTCGTCTTCAAAGTATCTTGAAAACTTTTCCATCTTTTTATTGATGATTTCCTCCAAATTGTCGGTAAGTTTGTAATTTCTTGCAATTATTTCAATTCTCATATAATTGCCCCTCCTAAAAATTTATATCAAGACTATTTACTTATCTTGCTTGACTATATTATACCATATTATTTAGACGAATAAAAGGGGGGATTGGAAAGTTTTTCACAAAATTTTCAATTCATTTTGACGTCATTCTATTGTCTTTTTTAAAATTTTGTAGTAAACTTATCTTGAATAATAATGGAGTAGTATTAGATTAGAGGATAATATGAAGAAAAAGTCTTTGATTATTGCTATTATGATAGTCGTAGTCGTCGCAATGCTGGCAGGGCTTGGGGCGTGTACTTCTATGCAAAACAATATCAGGATTCAAGACAACGTCGTTTCGCGTTTTGGAGACGGCATAACAGTCCTCGATACGAATCATGCTCCAAAGGCGGCGCAAGAGTATTTATCTACTTCGCGCGTTACGGCAAAGGTAAACGTAGACGCGAGAATGAGCGGGTATCATATCACGGGACTTTATTTGCCTGCGGGCGAATCGTTGACGATAACCGTGCCCAACACCGTCAGACTCAATTATTATTCGGTATACGTAGACACGTATTCTACGGAGAGAAGAGTATCCAAGCGTATTTCCAACGTGACCACGGAACTCACTTCGCCTACGGGCGGAATTGTAGAGATATACGTGCCGGCAGACAGCGATATGACGAGCGGATCGGACAACGCGTCTTTCAATATGACGATAGAGGGCGGAATAGTCATTCCATATTATAGACTTGGCAGAGACTCTCTGGGACAGATTGAGCATGGCGACGGAGCGTACGCCGTACTTGACTGCGTCAACGCTAGATTTTACGTTCCAACGTCGTCGCTTTACGACGAAAATAAAAAATGCAAAATCGACGACATTTACAACGTGCTTCTTTGGTGGCAGTCGGCGGTATCTTTTATCAACGAGACTTTGGGTATCGCAAGCAGTTCGAGAGACTACACGTCGAGTATCGTATTTGGCAACTATTCTACGATTTCGTACGATCCGGCTGTTCGCGTAACTTACGCGCCTATTTCGTATTTTGAGAAGACCATGTATTACAGCAACTTGGTTGAGGGCGAAGCTTGGGATTTGCTATATAACATTTGCGATTACAAGACGAAGGTTGCCAACGGGGATCTAAACGGAGTAATATCAGCCGATTCAATGGTCAACGTATTGTGCGCGGTCGACCACGTAGTAATGACCAATCCTACAGAAGACAGCAGCCATGATTTAAGTTGGCTTCACGATTCATACCATTGCTTAAAGCATACGTTGGAGATATTCCAATTGTCTTCCGCCGAGATACAAGATCATTACGACGAATTGGTAATGGCTTTCTTTATCAACATATTACACAGCTTTGGACTTGACAAGACGATTGAGATAATATCGGAGTACCGCAAAGAGACTGAGCCTCTTGACACGGACGGATTTGCGCTTTTGATAAGTTCGGTATTGAGAGCCGATATGAGTTTGTTCTTTGATACTTTCCAAATGGAAGTATCGCAGGAAACTAAAAATAGAATGTCGGGCAACCAGCTTTACGTGCCTGTGCAGACTTTGTTTACCGTGGGCAGCGAAGACAACAACTATAGCCTAGGATACACCGTGGCTATGGGAGAGAAAGCCGTATTTGATTTTAAGAATTACACTGTATCAGTCGCCGACGGTTGGGAAGTGGAGAAAGTCGTAGGCAAGAACCCCAAACTTTGGTCTCAAGACAAAGAAGAGAAAGGTATATATTATTACAACCCAAGTCAAAACGCATTGATAGACGAATTTTACGTCACGCTTACCAACGGAGATTATACCGTCACTCTTTACGGCAAAATCAACGTGGTAATTACCGTTGCGACATACAAGATTTACGAAGGTTGGAATTTTACCAATCCTTCTACCGCGCTTTCCGAGGCGATTGACTCTTACGGCAAGCGTACTCCCAATCAAGTGGGCAGCGTAGATTTCGCAGGCGTGCGCAGTCGCGAAGAAGTGGACAACAGCGTCTATGTTTTGACTGTCAC
Source organism: uncultured Clostridia bacterium (assembly GCA_947176265.1). Classification (GTDB taxonomy): domain Bacteria; phylum Bacillota; class Clostridia; order Christensenellales; family UBA3700; genus RACS-045. The sequence continues at coordinate 13,374 of CAMWQA010000042.1, forward strand.
AAGCGGTTGTATTCGCGTGCCCAAGAGCGGAAAATATAGATTCTATCTGCGCAACAACGGACGGTGCAGAGTAGAGTTTGGCGTGCCCAAATATATGTTTAATATGTTCGACATATCCATACCGTTCAGCGAATTCACGAGAGGTCACTCCTACGATATAGATTTGGATGCAGGCACTAATTATTATTTTGAATTATATTTGCTTTCTACCAAGGGCAGTTGCGACGCCGCGTTGGGCATAAGATATATCGAGGGCGCTAATATTGACAACAATCAAGATTCTGACGTTAAGGCAGAAATCGTAGACGCAGATTATTTGATTTACAACGGTTTGTCTGATGACAAAATCGTCAAGTTTGAACCGCCGGTAATTTATCCTACGGGCTACGGATTTAAGGATGAATTCTATCAGCCGTACAATTTGACGGAAGACAACGTCGTATCTTATCCCGAGGCATTTGACGTGTCGAGAGATATTAATTTTGCGTTTGACGAACTCAACAGCTCGTACTACACGGCTTTGGAAAGAACGACAGAATATAATATCATTTTGAATTTAAAGGGCGAGAAGAGATTGGAATACGCTCAATTTTACGTACGTAGTTCAAGTACTATGAGAAGCGCAAACGTCAAATTGTCTATGGCGGACAACGCAGGCTTCTCGGGCGCAAAAGAGATAAAGATTGAAGACAGTTCAATTGCGGCGGGACTCAATACTTATCTGTTTAACGCAGTCAAAAGCAAATATCTCAAGATTACTTTCTACGCGGACGAAGCGTTTGAATGTTCCTTTACCGACCTCAAGATAGGACAGCACTTTGACGCAAGTCAAATCGTACCCAACACGTCTTCAAGCATTGCGTATATGGGCGGATGGTCGGATGTAGGCGAGTACGTCTGCGTCAACGGCAGCGTAAGCAAAAGCGTCAACAAAAACTCCGTTATGTCCTTTACCGCGCTTGCAAGACAGATATGTATTTACGGCGTCAAAGACAGCGCTTTCGGCAAAATGGAAGTGTACGTAGACGGTTCAAAGGTTGCGACTGTAGATTTACACAGCGAAACCACTATGACGGATCAATTGCTTTACGCAATAGACTTTGACCTATGGGCAGAGCATACCGTAAAGGTTATGCCGGCAACAGACAACGACGTTATCAATATTGACTATATATCATATCTTGCAATACAAAAAGAAGAGATAAGAGAGTATTCTGGATTTATTTACGGCATCATAGTTCTTCCTGCCGTGATAATAATTGCGCTTTTGGGAGCGGCAATAGCCGACTTTAGAGAAAAGAGAAAGCGTAACGCAAAAACAAAAGGCATGGCTTGACGTCATTATGAGCGCAGCGCAGTCGAAGAATCTTATCCGTTTAATGTCATATTGAGCGTAACGCAGTGAAGTCGAAATATCTCTGAATAAAGAATCAAATTAAAATATAAAACGCCACGCAGAATTTTCTGCGTGGCTCGTTTTATTCAATGAATCTTCTATTTTTTAAAGAATTTTCACTTTTCCAAAAAAAGTATACTTTTACTGACTACTCCCGAAAGAGCGTATTTTTACGATTACATTATACTTTACGCGTAAAAAAATTG